>CAYVYD010000364.1:0-2391 GCA_964454415.1 uncultured Hyphomicrobiaceae bacterium
GGTCGCCGGGTCCCGCGGTCCCCAGGCCTCGAAGAATTGCAGCAGCAGCTTGCGCGCCGCCTCGTCGTTCCAATCGGGCTTGCGCGCGATGATCGCCATCAGCTGCTCGGCCGCCCCGTCGCGCTCGCCGGCGGCGTTGAGCGCCCGGGCGAGGTCGCAGCGCGCCTGCCAGTCGTCGCCCGCCCGCGCCACCCTGGCCTCGAGCGCGGCGCGCTCGGCCCGGTCCGGCGCGTCCTTGGCCAGCTCCAGCCTGGCGCGCACGGTGGCGAATCCGGCGTGATCGGCCGCTTCGGGGGGCGCCTGGGCGAGCACCGCCTCGGCGCGCTCGAAATCGCCGGTCTCGGCGTAGCAGGCGGCGAGCCCGGCGATCGCCTCGACGTCTTCAGCGTCGCGCTCGAGCCGGGCGGCGAAGATCTGCGCCGCGCGTTCGGTCTCGCCGGCCTCCAGCGCCGCGCGGCCCGCCTCGATCTCGTCGGCCGCCTCGGCCTCTGGGGGCGCCGCGCCGGCGCCCAGGCGGTCGAGGAAGGCCTTGATCTGGCTTTCGGGGAGCGCTCCCATGAAGGCGTCGACCGGGCGCCCGTTGGCGAAGGCGAAGACGGTCGGGATCGACTGCACCCCCATTTGGGCGGCCAGCACCTGGTTCTCGTCGACATTGACCTTGACCAGCTTGACCGCGCCGCCCGCCTCGCGCACCGCCTTCTCCAGCGCCGGGGTGAGCTGCTTGCAGGGGCCGCACCAGGGGGCCCAGAAATCGACGAGGACGGGGACCTCGCGCGAGGCCTCGATCACGTCGGCCATGAAGGTCTCGGTGGTGGCCTCCTTGATCGGGTCCTGCCGCGCGCCGGCGCCGGCGCCTTTGGGCTTGAGAATCGGGGGCTCCATGGCTGCGTTTCCTAGTTTGAGAACTCGTCAATAGCGCCGGCCGGCGGCGCGGCGCGCGCAGCGCCCGAGGATGGCCGGGCGAGGGGCGTTTGGCAACCGTCTAGAGCCTTTCCTCTTTAACATGGGATCAATTCCGTTTCGCGGTTCATTCCGGATCGCCCGCGGGGTCGCGCGCCCGCGCGCCGGGTTCGAGGTCGCGAATCTCCGGCTCGTGGCCACAGGCGGCGAGGAAGGCCAGCAGATCGCCGCGGGCGATGGTCGTCGTCGCCGTGTTCTCGAGCGGGTGGAAGTTGAGCGCCTCGTGCGCCATCAGCGCCCGGTCGAGGACGACGTTGACGCGTGCTTCGCCGTCGTTGATCAGCGCGAAGGGCGTCACCGAACCGGGCTCGACGCCGAGCGCCTCGTCGAGCAGCTCGGGGCTGGCGAAGCTGAAGCGGCCGCAGCGCTTGGCCCGCGCCAGCGCGTTGAGGTCGACCCGCGTCGTCTCCAGCGCCACCACCAGCCATAGCGAACCCTTCTTGGCCTTGAGGAACAGGTTCTTGGAGTGGGCGCCGGCGATCTCGCCGCGCAGCGCGCGCGACTCCTCCACGCTGTGCAGCGCGGCGTGCTCGGCGGTTCGGGTGGCGATGCCGAGCTCGTCGAGCCTCGCGAACAGCTCCCTGCGGCCGGCGGCCATCGGCGCCCTCCCTCCTTGGCGGTTCCCCCGCCCCTCCTATCGCGGCCCCCGCATAACGGCAATGGGCGTGACGGCGATGGGCGTGGACGGGACCCCTCCTATGACGCTACAAAAACCGGGCCCCCGCGGCCGCCGCGGCGGCGGGCGGACGGGAACGCGAGGAGGAACGCCACCGGCATGACCAAAACCGAGCTCAGCGTCTTCATGTACGGCCTCTATTACGTCTACGCGATCGGCCTTCCCTTTTTGCTGATCCCGCATTTCGCGCTGGGTCTCTTCGGCCTGGTGGCGGAAGGCGAGGTGTGGGTGCGGGTGCTGGGCCTCGCCGTCGCCATCACCGGCGTCTATTACGTGCTGGCGGTGCGCGCCGGGCTGAAGCCCTTCTATCCCTGGACCGTGCCCGCCCGCTTCGCCACCGCCGGCCTGCAGGCCTTGCTGGTGGCGCTGGGCATGGTGGGGCCGGCGCTGCTGCTGTTCGCCGGGCTCGACGCCCTCGCCGGCGGCCTCACCCTTGCCGCGCTCAAGGCCGAGGCCAGGGCGCCGGCCGCCGCCTAGGGCCCCCGGCGCCCCAGTGGAGAGCGGGGGCAAGCCCGGCGGCGGTTGCGTGCTCCTCGGCCGCCCGTCCCAATCGTCATGCCCGGACTCGTTCCAGGCATCCACTGGGGCGTTCCGGCCCGCGCTCCACCACCCTCGGCGCCGGCGTGCGCGCCGGCCTTGCCAACCGGGGGGCTTAGCGATAAAGACTCAAGGCGCGCGGGCGTAGCTCAGGGGTAGAGCGCAACCTTGCCAAGGTTGAAGTCGTGGGTTCGAATCCCATCGCCCGCTCCAGTTTT
>CAYVYD010000365.1:0-2386 GCA_964454415.1 uncultured Hyphomicrobiaceae bacterium
AACCGGCGGCAAGGGGTATGACCATGAACAAGATGCTTTTGACGGCCGGCGCCATGCTGCTGCTCACGGCGGCGCCTGCATTCGCCAACGACTATCGCCACGCCCGCGACCACCGCGAGCACCACCGCATGCATCATTGGGCTGACGACTTTCACGCCTACGCCCATGAGGAGGGGTTTCGCAGCAGGTGGGAGCACCGGGCCTTCCACCATGGGCTTCGACACATGCACAGAGATTTCCACGACGACCACCCCAACACCCGGCACGACCATCACCGGCGCCGCCATTGGTAAGCGCGAACACGCGTCGGCGGAAGGAGACTTGGGAGGCGCGGCAGCGGGAACTTCTGCTGGCGCATCGCCGGATGCTATTCTTTGGCGGTTTTTCAATCCGCGGAGTGAACAGATGTCGTTGAAAACGATGTTGAAGCGATCGAGGCCGTTTGTCGTTTGCGGGCTCGCAACAATGACGGCGGGTGGCGCGCTGGCCGCCTCAAACGCCGAAAAGCAGGCAACGCGAGCCCCCGTCGGGGAGATAAACTGGATCAAGACACCAGGCGGCGTCGGTGTTTTTGTCGCATTCGGTGATCCATTGAAGGGGCCCCATCTCACTTTATTCAAATATGCGCCGGGCCAAAAATCGCCACTGCACACTCACTCGGCCGATTACACCGGCGTGATCGTGGCCGGAATTGGAAGGCATTACCTCCCGGGTAAGCCCGAAACCCAGACCGACCTTGCCGCAGGCTCGACCTGGTTCATGCCGGCCGATGTCGAACACATCAGCGAATGTTTGCCGGGGGCGGAATGCATCTTCGCCATCTATCAGCAGGCGCCGTCCGACTATAAGGAGGTGAAGAAGCGCTGATTGATTATGCCAGAGGCTCACGCCATCGCCAGGCCCTATCCCGCCGCTCCAGGCGGGCCAGGAGCTCGCCTTCGACTGCCGCGCCACGGGCGGCGGCGGGCGCGTCGTGATCGCGGTGGTCCGGCCCGACCACGCGCACGAAACGGAGTGGTGGCGCGACGTGGCGATGGCCTGGGAGATCTCGCGCCAAAGCGGCCGCCTCAAGCCGGCCGCGCCCAAGGGCATCGAATGCGTCAACGAGAGCTGGGGCCGTGAGGCGGGCGCGCGGACGCGCCACGAGGCGGCACCGAAGGCGCCCGTGAGGCAAAAGGCGAGGTTCGATCATGCCGCAGCGCCAGAAGACCGTCGCCGTCCTGCTCGCGCGCTACGGGCGGACCTACGCGAGCGAGCTCGGCATCGAGATCGCCCGCAACACGCCCTCGCCGCTGTTCCGCCTGTTGTGCGCGGCGCTGCTCTTCAGCGCGCGGATCAGCGCCGAGATCGCCCTGAAGGCGGCCCGCGCGCTCGCCGAGAAGGGCTGGACGACGGCGGCGGCGATGGCCGGGAGCGGCTGGGAGGAGCGGACGCTCACGCTCAACCGGGCTGGCTATGCGCGCTACGACGAGAGCACCTCGCGGATGCTGGGCGCGACGGCCGCCCGCCTGCTCGACGCCTATGGCGGCGATCTGCGGCGGCTGCGCGCGGCCGCCCGCGAGGACCCCGCCGAGGAGCGGCGGCTGCTCAAGGAATTCAA
This sequence comes from uncultured Hyphomicrobiaceae bacterium, assembly GCA_964454415.1. Lineage (GTDB taxonomy): Bacteria > Pseudomonadota > Alphaproteobacteria > Rhizobiales > Methyloligellaceae > JAJFHN01. The sequence goes on from CAYVYD010000365.1 coordinate 1,601, forward strand.
AGGCATAGGCGACGTCGGCGCCGACATCTTCTTCCGCGAGGCCCAGGCCGCCTGGGACGAGCTCTACCCCTTCGCCGACCAGAAGGCGCTGCAATCGGCCCTGCGGCTGGGGCTGCCCGGCGACGCGGAGGGGCTGGCCCGGCTGGTCGCCCGCGAGGACTTTCCCCGCCTGGCCGCGGCCCTGGTGCGCGTCGCCCTGGCCAAGGCCCACGGCGAGATCGAGGCGCTGGCGCGCGGCGGGAATCAATGAGAGAGATGACCGCCCTGAGAGATGGGTGACGTTTCGTACCGGACCCATGGGCAGCACTGTTTCGGCCCGAGATCGTCACCCATGTCTTAGGTCCGTTCCGTCACTTCTGTCTCCGGAATGAACCATTGAAAAGATGGCGCGCCGGGAGGGATTCGAACCCCCGACCCCCAGATTCGTAGTCTGGTGCTCTATCCAACTGAGCTACCGGCGCCTTTTGCGGGCCGTGCCGGTCCGCAACGCCCTCACGGGGCGCGCTAGTGGTAATGCGCGCGCCCCGCGATGGCAAGGATGGTTGTCTCGCCTTCGGTGAGTTCATTTCGCTCACGGCTAATCGTGCTCCCAAGGTTGCACGGCCTCCGCGGGGCGGCGCATAAGCGCCCGGCCGCGGTCGCGGCCTTGAACGCGTTCCCTTGCGGGGCCAGGATAGCGGCCGACCGGCCGCCGCCCGGTCAGGGCGCGCCCGCGCAGGCCCCCGAGCGAAGCGAGGGGGATAGCCGTGAGCGAAATGAACTAGCCACCGAGCGACGCGAGGGGAA
>CAYVYD010000366.1:0-2360 GCA_964454415.1 uncultured Hyphomicrobiaceae bacterium
TCGTGTCCGCCGGCCGCATGACGGAAACGAGCGGTCCGGAGTGGAGCCGCGGGAAGCGAGCCAGTCCCGCGAGCAGCCGGTGGTGCCGCGGGGCGAGATCGCCGCAGTCGGATCGGACCAGGGCGCGCCGTTGCCGACGGGTGCCGCGCCGGGAACGGGCGGATTCGAGGGATCCCCGCTCGATCCCCGCTTCTCCTTCTCGTCGTTCGTCGTCGGCACGTCCAACCGGCTGGTGCACGCCGCAGCCCAGGAGGTCGCCGAATCGGCCGACGTCCAGCCGCTGCGCTACAACCCGCTCTACATCCAGGGCAGCGTAGGGCTCGGCAAGACCCATTTGCTGCACGCCATCGCGCTCGAGGTGCGCCGCCGCTCGATGGCCGCGCGCGTGCTTTACCTCACGGCCGAGCGCTTCATGTCGAGCTTCGTTCAGGCGCTGCGGGCGCGCGACGCGATCGCCTTCAAGGAGAAGCTGCGCGGCATCGACATCCTGCTGATCGACGACATGGAATTCCTCCAGGGCACCACCATTCAACAGGAATTCTGCCACGCGCTGAACTCGCTGATCGACGGTGGCCGCCAGGTGGTCGTTGCCGCCGACCGGCCGCCGGCGCAGCTTGAGAAGCTGGATGCTCGCATGCGCTCGCGGCTCGCGGGCGGGCTGGTGGCCGAAATCGGGGCAATGGACTACGAGCTGCGCCACCGCATCCTGGCGCGGCGGGCGGGCGAGGAGAGCCTGCGCGATCCGAGCTTCCAGGTGCCGCGCGCGGTGATCGACTTCCTGGCGAGCCGCCTCACCGACGGCGGGCGCGAACTGGAGGGCTCGATCATCCGGCTGCGGGCGGCCTATCAGCTCACCGAGCAACCGATCACGATGGAGACTGCCGAGCACATCATCCGCGATCTGATGCGGGGATCGGAGCCCAAGCGGGTCAAGATCGACGACATTCTGCGCATCGTCTCCAAGCATTTCGGCGTCAACCGGTCCGACCTGCTCTCCAGCCGCCGCAACCGCTCCATCGTACGTCCCCGGCAGATCGGCATGTATCTCGCCAAGCAACTCACCTCCCGTTCCCTGCCCGAGATCGGACGGCGCTTCGGCAACCGCGACCACACCACGGTGCTGCACGCGATCCGCAAGATCGATCAGCTCATGAAGGGCGATTCCTCCCTGCAGGAGGAGGTCGATCTGCTGGCCCGGCTGCTGAAGGATTGAAGCCGCGAGCGCCGTTGCGCGCGGCCGCCGGCGCGGCCAAGCTTGTGGTTTTGATGCGGTCCGTTTTGGGGGATAATGGTCGGCGCCGCCGTCCGGTGGCGTCTTTCACCGCCTAGCCAAGGCTTGCCCATGCGTCTGATTACCGAGAGAGGCGTCCTGCTCAAAGCGCTCAATCACGTGACGAGCGTCGTCGAACGCCGCAACACCATACCCATCCTCTCCAACGTGCTGCTCGAGGCCAAGGACGACACGCTTAAGCTCACCGCCACCGATCTCGACGTCGAGGTGGTCGAGAGCATCGCGGCCGAGGTCGCCCAGGAAGGCAGCACCACGGCGGCGGCCCATATCATCCACGACATCGTGCGCAAGTTGCCCGACGGCGCCCAGATCGAGCTCTCGCGCGGCCCCGACGAGGGGCGCATGGCGCTCACCTCCGGCCACGCCCGATTCGCGCTGCAGGTGCTGCCGCCCAACGACTTTCCGGATTTGAGCGCCGGCGACATGAGCCACGCCTTCGACATGCCGGCCAAGGATCTCAAGCGCCTGATCGAGAAGGCGCGGTTCGCGATCTCAACCGAGGAGACGCGCTACTACCTCAACGGCATCTATTTGCACCACGTCTCCAGCGACGGCGCCGAGATGCTGCGCGCGGTCGCCACCGACGGCCACCGGCTAGCCCAGGTGGAGGTCGGCCTACCCGAAGGCGCCAAGGACATCCCGGGCGTGATCGTGCCGCGCAAGACCGTCCAGGAGTTGCAGAAGATCCTCGAGGAGGAAGCGGCAAGCGTCCATGTCGACCTCTCGGCGAGCAAGATCCGCTTTGCCTGCGGCAACGTCACCCTCACGTCCAAGCTGATCGACGGCACCTTTCCCGACTACGGCCGCGTGATCCCGCTTGGCAACGACAAGGAGATGAGCGTCTCCAACGCCGAGTTCGCCCACGCCGTCGACCGCGTCTCGACGCTCTCAAGCGACAAGAGCCGCGCGGTCAAGCTCAATATCGGCGAGGGTAAGCTGGTGCTCTCGGTCAACAACCCCGACAGCGGCTCGGCGACCGAGGAGCTCGATGTGGACTACAAGGGCGATCCGCTCGAGATCGGCTTCAACGCGCGCTATCTGCTCGACATTTCCGCCCAGCTCGAAAGCG
>CAYVYD010000367.1:0-2359 GCA_964454415.1 uncultured Hyphomicrobiaceae bacterium
CGCGGCGAGGCGACGAAGCGGATGCCGAAGCGTTCGAGGTCGTAGAAAGCGTTGTTGAGCGCGTGGATTTCGAGTTCGCATCCGTTGCACGATCCCGCGTCGACCTGCCGTATCGCCAGGCTGTGGCCCAAACGTCGACGCGCGGCGCGTTCGACATCCGTCGCCAGGACGGCGATGGCTTTCGCATCGCGCGGCGGCGGCGGCTCCGTCAGAGGGCGGCGAAAAAGATTCCGGAACAGGTGGCTGCGCATGATCGGCGGGCTCTAGATGTCGTGACCCGAATAGGAGCAGTTGAACGATTTGTTGCAGAGGGGAAAGTCCGCCACGATGTTGCCTTCGACCGCGGCCTCCAGCAGCGGCCATTGGAACCAGGACGGGTCCCGCATATGACAACGCGCAATTTTTCCGTTGGCGCCGAGCCGGACCCAAACGAGGACGTCGCCGCGGAATCCCTCGACAAGGGCCATTCCCTCGCCGCCGCCGCGCGGCAAATCCCGGCGCAACGGTCCTCGCGGCAACCGCTCCAGAATCTGTTCGACCAGTGACAGGCTCTGTTCGACTTCCTTTACGCGGATCCAGATCCGGGCGTTCACGTCTCCCTGCTCCAGCACCGGCACCTCGAAATCGAGACGGTCGTATGGAGCGTAGCCCGGCGACATCCGCGCATCGAAGCGGCGGCCCGAGGCCCGTCCAACAAAACCGCCGGCGCCGTACTGACGCGTCAAGGCGGGCTTGAGAACGCCGGTCGCGACGGTGCGGTCGAGCAGCGAGGCGGTGTTGTCGTAGAGTTCCACCAGCGCCGGAAATCGCTGGCGGATATTGCCGATCATGTCGATGAGAACGTCCACCCCGCGGCGATCGAGATCGACCGCCACGCCGCCCGGCACGATGCAGTCGCGCATCATCCGATGACCGAAGGAGGCGTCGGCCGCGCGCAGCACGCGCTCGCGCAGCACGCCGCAATGGGCGTGCATCAGGGCGAATGCGGCGTCGTTGCAGATCGCACCGATGTCTCCCAGATGGTTGGCCAAACGCTCAAGCTCGGCCATCAACGCCCGCAACCAGTGCGCGCGCGGCGGCGGCTCGAGGCCTAGCGCATGCTCCACCGCACGGGCAAATGCGAGCGCATAAGCGACGGTGCTGTCGCCAGAGGTACGGCCTGCAAGCTTAGCCGCCCGATCGATGGTGGAACCGGACAACAATTCCTCGATGCCCTTGTGGACGTAGCCCAAACGTTCCTCAAGACGCACCAAGGTCTCGCCGTTGGCGGTGAACCGGAAATGCCCCGGCTCGATGATGCCTGCATGCACTGGGCCCACGGGGATCTGGTGCAGGCTTTCTCCTTCGGCCGCGAGGAACCGATAGGCGGGCGCCGCGGGGCGCGCCTTGCCGCGCGGATCAAGCGCCATCGGGAATCGCACACCCCAGCGGCCGTGGTCGAGCCACGGGCGATTGTCCGGCAAGCCGTCCGGCCGCAACCCGAAAAGATCGCGGATCGCCCGCTCCAGCCGCAATGCCGGGGGATGGCGCGCACCGAGCGAGGGAAAGCGCCCCTCGGGGCATTCCAGGCTGACGACGGCGATGTCGCCCGCTGCTTCGTCGAGCAGCGCCATGTGGACGGCGCCCGCCGCGGCCCAAAGGCCGAGAAGGGTCAATCGGCCATCGGCAAGGTGTCCCGCCGCCCTGTTCCAAACCGCGCGCTCGACAACCGCGCGAGGCCAGGGACGGTGCCGCCTCACGCGGCGGCCGCTCCGAGTCAAATCCGTCAACGCCGTCATGAGCTGCTCCCCATACTCTAACCAAGACGGCTCGCGACATGCTCGAACCAGGCGACCAGGGGCGGCGGCAGATAAATTCCGGCTGCCAACACGAGCGCGAAATGAGCGAACATCGGCACGTAGGAGGCTTCGGCGGGCGCCCAACTCCCCTTCGGTTCGCCGAACACCAGCCCGTTGAGACGCAAAAGCAAGGCGCCGAAGGCCACCAGCAGTCCAAAGACGAGCGGAACCGCGAGCAGCGGTTCCCGGGCAAAGGTGGAGCTGACGACGAGAAACTCGCTCGTGAATATGCCGAGCGGCGGGAGGCCGGAGATGGCGACGACGCCGATGACGAGACCCCAGCCGAGCCAGGGATGGGTATCGGTAAGTCCGCCGACATCGCCGATCTTCTGCGTGCCCTTGACCTGGGCGATGTGTCCGACGGCGAAGAAGATCGCCGACTTTGTCAGGCTATGCATCACCATGTGTAGAAGCCCGGCGAAGTTGGCGAGCGGACCGCCCATGCCGAAGGCGAAGACGATGATCCCCATGTGCTCGATCGAGGAATAGGCGAACATGCGCTTGATGTCGCGCCGCCGGTA
>CAYVYD010000368.1:0-2353 GCA_964454415.1 uncultured Hyphomicrobiaceae bacterium
GTCATGTGCCGCGAGCATAGCCGCGATCGGGCCGAAGCCAATCGGCAATGTCCAGCGCGGCGGCTTGGGGGCGACGTCGTGCGGTGATCGATCGGAGCATTGATTGGACCGCGGCCGGCGGCTATCACTTGCCGCGATCATGGTATCGGCAACCCGAAATCTCGAATCCCACAAGCCGCAGACAGCCCGCCACACGGGCGCGATCCGCCTGTGGCTCGTCGCCGTCGCGGTGCTGGTCTACGCCATGGTGTTGCTGGGGGGCGCCACGCGGCTCACCGATTCGGGCCTCTCCATCACCGAATGGCAGCCGATTCTGGGGGCGATCCCGCCGCTGAACGAGGCCGACTGGGCGGAGGCCTTCGCCAAGTACCAGCAGATCCCCGAATATCAGCGGATCAATGTCGGCATGAGCCTCGAGGACTTCAAAGCCATTTATTGGTGGGAATGGAGCCATCGCTTCCTGGGCCGCGCCATCGGGCTCGTCTTCTTCATCCCCTTCGCCTGGTTCTGGCTCAAGGGCTGGCTCTCCAGCGGGCTGCGCTGGAGACTCGCGGGCATCCTGGCGCTCGGCGCGCTGCAGGGGGCGATGGGCTGGTACATGGTGATGAGTGGCCTGGTGGAGCGCGTCGACGTGAGCCAATACCGGCTAGCCGCGCATCTGGCGCTCGCCGCGCTGATCCTGGCGGCCATCATCTGGATCGTGCTCGATCTGCGGAGCGTGGCGGGCGCCGCGCGGGACGGCGTTGCGCGCGCGCTCAAGCTTTCCGCCGCCGGCCTTGCCGCGCTGGTCCTGCTTCAGATCGTCGCCGGCGCCTTCGTCGCGGGGATGGATGCGGGGCTCGCCCACAACACCTGGCCGCTGATGGACGGCCGCCTGATACCGGCGGGCCTCGGCGCCATGCAGCCCTGGTATCTGAACCTGTTCGAAAACGCGCTAACCGTGCAGTTCGAACACCGGATGATCGCCTATCTCGCGGTGCTATGGGGCGCGCTCCATTGCGCCGCCATGGTCAGGACGGCAGGCTGGACGCTGCCCGGCTGGAACGCGGCGCTGCTGTTCGCCGCCCTCGTCACCCAGGCGTGGCTCGGCATTTGGACGTTGCTGGCGGCGGTTCCGCTCGACCTCGGCTTGGCCCATCAGGCGGGCGCCTTCGCCGTGTTCGCCCTGGCGCTCGTTCACCTTCACGCCGTGCTCGACGCATAATCCCGCGGCGGCAGAGCGGGGCCCGCTTGGAGCTAAAGCTGGGCGAGCGCCTGTTCGAGATCGCCGATGATGTCGTCCTTGTCCTCGATTCCGATCGAGAGGCGAACCACGTCGTCGCCGGCGCCCGCCGCCTTGCGCTGTTCGTCGGTGAGCTGGCGGTGGGTGGTGGAGGCGGGATGGATGATGAGGCTCTTGGTGTCGCCGATATTGGCGAGGTGGGAGAAGATCTCGACCGCACCGACCAGCGCCACGCCGGCGTCGAACCCGCCCTTGAGGCCGAAGGTAAAGACGGCGCCGGCGCCCTTGGGGCAGTATTTGTCGGCGAGCGCCTTGTAGCGGCTGTCCTTGAGACCGGCGTAGTTCACCCAGGAGACCTTGTCATGCGCCTCGAGCCATTGGGCTACCGCGAGCGCGTTGTCGCAGTGGCGTCGCATGCGCAGACCCAGGGTCTCGATACCGGTCAAGATCAGGAACGCGTTGAAGGGCGAGATGCAGGGCCCCAGATCGCGCAGCGCCAGCACCCGGGCGGCGATGGCGAAGCCGAAATCGCCGAAGGTCTCGGCCAGGCGGATGCCGTGATAGCTCTCGCACGGCTCCGAGAGCGTCGGATACTTGCCGCTGGAGAGCCAGTCGAAGGTGCCGCAATCGACGATCACGCCGCCGAGTGAATTGCCGTGACCGCCCAGGAACTTGGTGAGCGAATGGACGATGATGTCGGCGCCGTGGTCCTTGGGCCGGCAGAGATAGGGCGAGGCGAGCGTGTTGTCGACGATCAGCGGAACGCCAGCGCCTTGAGCGATCCTGGCGACCGCCTCGATGTCGGTGACGACGCCGCCCGGATTGGCGAGCGATTCGATGAAGATCGCCTTGGTCTTGTCGCTCAACCCCGCTTCGAAGCTCGCCGGATCGTCGGCGTCGGCCCAGACCACGCGCCAGTCGCTCTTCTTGAAGGACTGGTTGAACTGGTTGATCGAGCCGCCATAGAGCTGGCGCGCCGCGACGAACTCGTCGCCCGGCGAGAGCAGGGTGTGAAAGGTGACGTATTGGGCCGCGTGCCCCGAGGCGACCGCAAGCGCCGCCGTTCCCCCTTCCAGCGCCGCGACGCGTTCCTCCAGCACCGCCTGGGTGGGGTTCATGATGCGGGTGTAG
>CAYVYD010000369.1:0-1110 GCA_964454415.1 uncultured Hyphomicrobiaceae bacterium
GAGATCGACAGCGGCGTGCCGTCGGCCGAGACCAGCGCATAAAGGTCGATGCCCTCGGGCAGGCCCTTCAACGCCGGGAACAGGGCGTGCGCCTCGCCCGGGCCGAGCCGCTTGACATAGGCGAACTCGCCGTCGCCGAGCCGCGCGAATTCCAGCGCGCTCATCGCTTCGGCCTGTTTGGTCTCGTTCGTCTCTTTGACGTCTTTGGTGTGGGAGTTCATCGACCTCACCTCCTGATACTCGGCCCCAAGACCACCGCATGGGGCAACGCGCGGGGAAACCGCCACCGCTTGTCCTCGAAGCCGCCGGATTCTCCCGGCGTCACTCGCCTTGCTTGATGTCGATCCGCTGAACGAGGGGCTCGTGCTCGGGCCGCACCAAATCGATCGACAGCAATCCGTTCTTCAAATCCGCGCTCCGCACCTCGATCCCGTCGGCCAGCACGAAGGTGCGCTGGAACTGGCGCGCCGCGATGCCGCGGTGGAGATAGGTGCGCGTTTTGTCGTCTTGCTGCCTGCCCGACACGGTGAGCTGATTGTCCTCGACCGTGATGTCGAGCTGATCGTGGGTGAAACCCGCGACGGCGAGCGTGATGCGGAGCACGTCGCCCTTGCCGTCGGCGCCGGGCAGCTGTTCGATGTTATAGGGCGGATATCCGTTGCCGGAGGATTTGGCCACCCGGTCCAGCACCTGCTCGATCTGATCGAAGCCGAGCAGGAACGGACTGTTGAGCAGCGTATTTCTGGACATCGTTTCGAGCCCTTTCACAAGCGACTGCACGTGTCTCTCGCCGGACGCGCCCCTCGTCATAGGCGGCGCGCCCGACCCTCCGGCCCATTCCGGCGCCGGATCAAACTCAAGACTTCCATTCCGAATATGGGATTTCGCCCGTCCAAATCAAGACGGCGGGGACGGACGGCCTAGCCGTAGAATCCCCGCTGCAATCGCTCGCCGAGCTGGACCACTGGATGCGAGCAGCACGCCCACAGCGCGTTTTCCGCATCGAACCGCCGCATGTCGTAATGACAGACGATGGTGACGCTCGGCAGCTCGGCCAACAGCTCGTTGAGCCGGCCTTCGTAGTCGTGGATCTCGCCGACGCCCTCGGCC
>CAYVYD010000369.1:1210-2347 GCA_964454415.1 uncultured Hyphomicrobiaceae bacterium
GCCTTCATTGGTCCAGCGGCGCAACGACGTTTTACTGACGCCCAGATAGCGGGCCGCTTCCTCGAGCGTCAGCAATCCATTGGCTTTATCCATGCTTCGCACTGCTCTTCGTTTCGACTTCGTTGGCAACGCCTGCCGGCCCTCGCAGTGGCCCCGCCACCGTGCCGGGCCGCCGCAGCCCTAACACACCGCTTGATAAAATTCGACCGGCACATCCGGCCGAGATCCGAACCCCGTTCGATAATGCCGCCCGCGGCCGGGAAGCGCTTGACTCGCACCCTACTGATCGGTGTATGGTGACTAACTATGGTCAACTAAGACCATTTCAGATGCAAGCCAAAAGACAAATAGCAAGACTGCGGAGGATTCGCAACTCGGGTCAATGAAGATCACGGCGAGCGGTCGCGGCGATTTTCCGACTTGGCCAGGTCCTAGCTCTGGTTCAAAGTGAATGGACGATCACCGCGCGGCCTGTCCGGTGTGAAATCCGATTCGGGGTCCGATGGCGCAGCATCGTCCAATCGAAGGACTGCCGGCTCAGCCTGACGGCTGTTGTTAGCGTCATGTTCTAGGTTTGAGCGACCTGTAAAGGGAGGAAGTAGATGAAGATCAAAGGTAAGGACGTATTGATCCCGACCAGCATGGTTGGCAACTACCCCAATCCGCGCTGGTGGGACGCATCCTGGGGGCGTCATTTCACCGGTGACCAGGAGCCGCCGGATTCCATGAACCGCGAGGCTCTCGAGGACGCCACGGCGGCGATCGCCAAGGATCAGGAGCTTGCCGGTCTCGACATCATCGCCGACGGCCGTCTGCACGGCGACAACTACGCCGACGCGGCCGTCTACTACTATCTGCGCCGCCTCGGCTACAATCTGAAGGGCGGTTACCTCGGTTTCCCGATCTACAGCCGTCTCCACGCCGGAACGGCCGAGAAGGAGATCAAGCGGTACGGCGCCATCATGGTCGAGCAGGCCAAGGCGCTGAAGCGGGCGACTAACAAGGCGACCAAGATCCAGTACACCGGCATCCAGGTGCTCGCCCAATGCACCAACGACCTGCATTACTCCAACCCGCGCGATCGTGCCCTCGACATCGCCAAGGCCATCAACGAGGACCTGCTCGAGATCGATTCGC
>CAYVYD010000370.1:0-2340 GCA_964454415.1 uncultured Hyphomicrobiaceae bacterium
GCCCGCCGGCCGGCGGGCAACGACCGCGCCCAGGTCAAGGGTGTCTATGCCGGCGAGTGCGGCCTCGCCATCGGCAACACCTACTACATGGGCCACATGATGACGGACGATAAAAACCCCGAGCAGAAGAAATGGGCCGCCTCGGTCAAGATCCTGTTTCCCAACACCAATGGCCGCGGCAGCCACGTCAACATCTCCGGCATGGCGCTCGCCAAGAACGCGCCCCACAAGGACAAGGCGCTGCGGCTGATGGAATACCTCTCCTCCGACGAGGCTCAGCGCATCTATGCGGAGGCCAATTTCGAGTATCCGGTCAAGGACGGTGTCCCGTGGTCGGACCTAGTCAAGTCCTGGGGAACGTTCAAGGCCGACGACATCACGCTGGAGGAGGTCGCCGCCAACCGCAAGCGCGCCAGCGAGCTGGTCGACAAGGTGGCCTTCGACGACGGCCCCAGCTCGTGAGCCGAACAGGGGCCGATCTCCGTCGCGGGACGTTCCCGGCGCGGCGAAATAGATGAATTGCGGATGTCCGCCGTCGGCCATAGCCCCCCGCCCCTGAGGGCGGCCATCGAGCGGGTCTCGAGCGCCGGCAATCTCGGCTGGTCGGCGGGCGCGCTGGTTATCTCGATCCTTCTCACCGCGCCGCTCGCCGCCGTCGCGATCCTGGCGCTGGGCTCGAGCGGCGATACCTGGCCGCATCTGATCCAGACCGTGCTGCCTCGCTCCGTTTTACGTACCCTGCTGCTGATGGCGGGCGTCGGCGCCCTCACCCTGGTGATCGGCGCCGGCACCGCATGGCTCGTCACCATGTACCGCTTTCCCTTCAGCGGCTGGCTCGAATGGATGCTGCTGCTGCCGCTTGCCGTCCCCACCTACATCATCGCCTTCTGCTATCTCGAGCTGTTCGACTACGCCGGCACCATCCAGACGGCCCTGCGCGCGGCCTTCGGCTGGCAGAACGCCAGCCAATATTGGTTTCCCCAGATCCGCTCGCTGTGGGGCGCCGTTCTGGTCATGAGCTTCGTGCTCTACCCCTATGTCTATCTGACCGCGCGCGCGAGCTTCCTGCAGCAATCGGTCTGCGTGCTGGAGGTGAGCCGGACGCTGGGCCGCAGCGCCTGGGGTTGCCTGTTGGAGGTGGCTTTGCCACTCGCCCGCCCGGCGCTGGTCGCCGGTGTCTCGCTGGCGCTGATGGAGTGCCTCAACGACATCGGCGCGGTCGAGTTCCTGGGCGTCAACACGTTGACCGTCAGCGTCTACAACACCTGGCTAGAGCGCGGCAGCCTGGCGGGCGCCGCCCAGATATCCTGCGTGATGCTGCTGTTCGTGGTGGCGCTGCTGTCGATCGAGCGTGCCGCCCGGACGCACCAGCGATTCCATCACACCACCGGCAAATACCGCCATCTGCCCGAGGAGCGTCTGGAGGGACTCTCCGGAGTCCTCGCACTCGCCGCCTGCCTCGCGCCGATCGTCTTCGGCTTCGTGCTGCCGATGAGCGAGTTGATCGGATCGGTGCTCGACACCTACCGCACGACCCTCCAGGGCGCCTTCTGGCGCGATGCCGGCCATAGCCTCGTGCTGGCGCTCTGCGCCGCCGGCCTGTCGGTGGCGTTGGCGATCGTGCTAGCCTACGCGCGGCGCGCGACCCGCTCCAAGCTGGTGCACGGCGCCAGCAGCCTCGCGGCCACCGGCTACGCGGTGCCTGGCACCGTGCTCGCCATCGGCATCCTGGTGCCGCTCGCCGCCTTCGACAACGCGGTCGACGGCCTCGCCCGCTCGGTCCTCGGCATCTCGACGGGGCTGCTGCTCTCCGGCACCGCCTTCGCTCTCATTTTCGCTTACACGGCCCGCTTCATGGCGGTGTCGCTGGGGCCGATCGATGCGGGCTTCAAGAAGATCTCGCGCAATCTGGACGCCGCCTCCCGCACCCTGGGCGTCAGCGTCGGCGGCACCTTGTTCCGCGTGCACTTGCCCATTCTAGGGCCAGCGATCGGCGCTGCCGCGTTGCTCGTATTCGTGGATTCGATGAAGGAACTGCCGGCGACGCTGCTGCTGCGGCCCTTCAATTTCGAGACCCTTGCGACCCACGTCTACACGCTCGCCAGCCTCGACAAGTTCGAGGAAGCGGCCCTCGCCGCGATCACCATCGTGGTGATCGGCCTGGCGCCCGTCATCCTGATGCACCGCGCGATCGCATTGGCGCGGCCCGGCATGAGATCGTCCTCGGGTTAGGTATTTTCCTCAGCCGCCGGACTCGTCGCCCGCCTTGCTCTGCAGCAGGCCGTAATTCTCCTTGCCGATCGCCTTGAGATTGTCGAGCTGGGTCTCGATCCAGTCGAT
>CAYVYD010000371.1:0-2326 GCA_964454415.1 uncultured Hyphomicrobiaceae bacterium
CTTGGCGAAGAGATCGCGCGATGCAGCCATGGTCTGGTGTTTCCTGGACCCCGTGGCCGGATTCCGCCCCGCCGGCGGCGGCGCGGACCGGGCGAATCTGTTGAACGACGGCGCGAATTTGGTCGCATGGGGTTGACGATTTGGCAAGGGGGAGGGGCGCGGCGGCGGTCCCGGCGGGCCGATTTCGCCATGCGGGAAGTGATTGCGGGATGGACGACGCCTGTTCACGGGACGCCCGGCCCCGCCCGGTGCTGGCACCCGGCGGGGCCTGACGTCGCCGTTGCGGGGTTGCTTGGATCTTGCGGGGGCGGCCCTGCCGCCGATCGGCTCCCAGCGTGCCTCGGCGCGCGGGTCTCGCGCGGCCCGCCTGTTTAACCCCTCCCGAACGAATCGGGTCGATCAAGCTTTCAAGGACGCCTCCGGAGGTCGCCGCGGCACCCGGACCGCTCCGGCGCGGCTGACTCCCGGCGGCCTTGTGAAGCTTTTCAAAGGATTTCGATTGTCGGTGTTCGGCCGTCCCGGCTCGAAAGGTGCGTCTTCAGGAAAGACGGATTCAAGGGAAACGGGACGGCTCGCTTCCGTCCGGAGGCGTCATTTTCTTAAACCTCCCTGATTGCGACATGACCATGATCGCGCGCATCGCCGCTGCCGTCAAATCAACACTCGTCACCCTAAGGGCCCATTGCGCCACCTGGCGCCGACCCCTTAGCATTGGCGGCTCCGATCGCTCACCGCCGACGAGGACTTCGCCATGGCCATGACCAGCCCGATTTGCGATTTCGGCTGGGAGGCGCCCGATTTCGAGCTGCCCGCCACCGACGGCCGCTCCTACCGGCTCGCCGATATCGCCGGCGAGCGGGGGACGCTCATCGTGTTCATCTGCAACCACTGCCCCTATGTGCGCGCCGTGATCGACCGGCTGGTGCGCGACGCCGCCGCGCTGACGCCGCTCGGCGTGGGTGCGGCGGCGATCTGCTCCAACGACGCCCGGTCCCATCCCGACGACTCCTTCGACAACATGGCCGTCTTCGCCCGCCAGCACGCTTTCGGCTTCCCCTATCTCCACGACCAGAGCCAGCAGGTGGCCCGGGCCTATGGCGCGGTCTGCACCCCCGACTTCTTCGGCGTCAACGCCGCGCTCGAGCTGCAATATCGCGGCCGCCTCGACGAGAGCGGCCGGCAGCCGGCGGGCCCCGATACCAGGCGCGAGCTTTACGAGGCGATGAAGCTGATCGCCGAGACCGGGGAGGGACCGCGCTCCCAGATCGCCTCGATGGGCTGCTCGATCAAGTGGAAGGCCGCCTGAGAGCCGCCTCCTGCATTTCCTCTTTTTTTACGACCTGCTGCTAGCCTCGGTGGCGAGTGGGGGAGTACCATGCTTATTGTATTGCGTTACGTTTGCCTTTTGGCGCTCGGCGGAGCGTCGATCCTCGCATTCATTAGCGCGACCGCGGCCACCGGCGAGATGCTGCTGGCCGAGACCGGCCGCACGATCGAGAATCCCGAAGCCATCGGCTTTTGGATCCTCGCCGTGATGGCGGCGGTCAGCCTGTTTTCGGTGCTGCGATTCATGTTTTCGCGCGCGCCGTTGGCCGTTTGGGGATGGCTCAAGGACAACAAGGACCGTCTCGCGACGCTGGCGCTGATCCTGCTGATCGGCGGTCTGTTCGTGGCGACGTGAGGCATTGGCTCTGGGAGGAGACGACGATTTCGGGGGGAGCCTTGCGGGCCGGTGAGGGGTTCGCATAATGGGCAGTATGCGGGTCCCGTGAAGCGCAAAGCCTCGAGGACTAAGAAGTCTCTGCAGGCGGTGGTTGCGCTATTGGGGGAACCGGCCAGATACGCAAGGCATCCAAAAAAGGGGCGGCCCTCGGGCCGCCCCTTTGCTTTTGGCCTGCCCGTCGCGCTTGGCGTCAGACGCTGTAATACATGTCGAACTCGATCGGATGCGGCATCATCTCGAAGGCTTCGACCTCTTCCATCTTGAGATCCAGATAGCCGTCGATCTGGTCGTCGGAGAAGACGCCGCCCTTCTTGAGGAAATCCCGGTCCTTGTCGAGATATTCGCAGGCCTGGCGCAGCGAACCGCACACGGTTGGCACGCCCTCCAGCTCCTCCGGCGGAAGGTCGTAGAGGTTCTTGTCTATCGGTTCGCCCGGATCGAGCTTGTTCTCGATTCCGTCCAGGCCCGCCATCAGCATCGCCGAGAAGGCGAGGTAGGGGTTGGCGGCGGGGTCGGGGAACCGGACCTCGACACGCTTGGCCTTGGGCGCGGAGACGTGCGGAATGCGGCACGAGGCCGAGCGGTTGCGCTGCGAGTAGGCGA
>CAYVYD010000372.1:0-2323 GCA_964454415.1 uncultured Hyphomicrobiaceae bacterium
GCGGGGAGCAGCGCCACGTCGACGAGGTCCTGCGCCCGGCAGACGGCGCAGTCGTCGCTCATGTCGTGATCGGTGATCGGCTTGAGGTCGATGGCCATGGCTGGAACTCCCATTACGCGCGGGCGAGGCGTAACCCCCTAGCATCCGCCGCGCCCGCCGGCCAATCCCTTCTGCACGCAGGGTTGCGGGCCGGGCCTTCGCCCGCCCCGGCGGCAAGGAAAGGCCTGACGCAATCCCGGCGCAATGCTGCTAGGGTCGCCCGCGCCAAATCGCGGCGCGGCGGCGAGGAGGGCGGCCATGAGCATTGCAGGACGGGACCGGCGGCGGCTGTGGAGCTTCGAGCGGGCCGACTTCGCCACGCCGTGGCGGCCGCTCCCGGCGCTCGCCGCGGTGCTGGCGATGATGGCGCTGATGCTGCTGCTCGACGTCGTCCTGTTCGGCGCGATCCTGGCCCTGCGGCATCCGGAGGCGGTGGGCTCGAAGGCGGCCTATGACGCCTTGAGCGACATCGACAAATACCTGCCCGCCATCGTCGCCGGCGTGCTGGCCCAGGGGCTGCTGATCGCCGGCGTCTTCTACCTCGCCGGCCGGCGCGGCGCCGACCCGTGGGCGGTGCTGATGCTGGGGCCGCCGCGGACGGGCCCGGGCCGAGCCGCGCTCACGGTGGCGGGCTTCGTCGCCGCGACCTTCGTGCTCGCGGGCGCGGTCTACGTGATCTTTCCCTACGACCCGATGAAGGTCACCCCCTTCATGGGGGAACTCGCCGCCTCGCCCTATTGGTGGCTGCTGCTGGTGATGGTGATGGCGGGGGCGCCGCTGTTCGAGGAGCTGTGGTTCCGTGGCTTCCTGTTCCCGGCGCTCGCCAAGTCGCGGCTGGGGGTGGCCGGAGCGGCGATGGTCTCCTCGGCGCTGTGGGCCTCGATGCATCTGGGCTATCCGCCGCAGGTGCTGGTGCTGGTGTTCCTGATCGGGCTGATGCTCACCTCCGTGCTGTTGCGCTCGGGCAGCCTGTGGCTGCCGATCCTCTGCCACGCCGCCTATAACGGCAGCTCGTTCCTCTATTTCCTCTGGGCCGCCGAGCAGGCCGCGGGCGCATGAAGCGCAATGCCGGGCCCTAGAAACCGCGGCCCCGGCCGTCGTTCATATAGCCCGAGCAGATGCTCTGCACGCGGATGTCGGAACCGACGAAGCGGCAGGCCTCGGCCTTGCGGTTGGGATTCTCGCGGACTTCCTCGTTGGAGATCTTCATGCCGGCCTCGCGGGCGACCGCGGCCAGATAGTTGTCGCGACAATAGGGGGTGGAGATCATGCCCCCGGCGGCGCTGTTGTACTGATAGGCCCCCTTGCATTTGGTCGCGGCCTGTGCGGGCGCGAGGGGGAGGGCGAGGCCAGCGGCCGCGAGTGCCGTTGCGGCGACAATCTTGATTGTCATGGCGGACTCCATTCAACGGCGCGTGCATCCCGGGCGGGCATGCGGACCCGCCGGTGCGGGGCGCTCATCAAATGATGGGGCGGGCGTGGGCGTCGTTCAAGGGGACGTTACGGACGGCGCGAATGGCCCTCGGTCCCGGCGCTCGCTTCGCTCGGCCGGGATGACGCCGAAAAACGGATGAAGTGACCGCCGAATAACGGCGGGTGACGATCCCTCCCCCCCTTTCGCGGGGGCGAGCTTACGCTTTCGCGGCGGCAGGGTCGCGGCGCAGACGACGGAGGGGCGGAAACCCGCTCAGAGTATGGAGTGGCGGGCGCGGGCGCCGCGCTCGATCGCCGCCTTGGTCAGCGCGTCGATGCCGAGCCGGTCCTGGATCATCTCCAGCAGCCGCAGCTCCTCCTGGCCGACCGCGAGGTCGGCCGCCGCCACCTCGACCGCCAGCGCGTAGGCGGTTTCGTAGAGCTTCTCGGGCATCGACCGGGCGATCAGATTCAACACCTCCTCGAGCCCGCCCTCGGCGGAGAGGATCTCGCCGCAATCCTCCGCCACCCGCACCAGCTTGTCGGCGTCGAAGTCGTCGAACACGGGCAGGTTGTTGACGATGTTGCCGATGCGGGCGAGCTCGGCGTCGGTCATGGTGCGGTCGACGGCCGACATGGTGACCATCGCATAGATGAGCGCGTCGTGGTGGCTGATCGCCTTCGCCATTGCGGCCTCCCTCAGCGGATCGGTTGGCCGGTATTGGTAAGGGATGGCGGCCAGCCGTCAAGTCCTGGAAGTTTTTATCATTCCCTGTCGTGGACCCGCTGACGCGGCTCCACTCCCCGCCTCTTGTTGTTTTACTCGTCCCTGTCGTGGACCCGCTGACGCGGCTCCACTCCCCGCCTCTTG
>CAYVYD010000373.1:0-2310 GCA_964454415.1 uncultured Hyphomicrobiaceae bacterium
GCGCCATCGCCGCCGAGGCGGGCGTCACGATCGCCGAGTTGCGCCGCGAGTTCGCCGACAAGCAGGACATCCTGCGGGGGTTTACCGCCGAGGTCGACCGCGCCGTCCTGCGCCAGGCAGAGCCCGATCTCGCCGAACCCGCCCGCGACCGCCTGTTCGAGGTGCTGATGACGCGGTTCGACGTGATGGCGCCCTTCAAGGGGGCGCTGCGGGCGATCGCGCGGGACCTCTCTGGCTCACCCCTCAACGCCGCCGCCTTCGCGCCGGCGCTGATGACCTCGCAATATTGGATGCTCACCGCCGCCGGCATCGACGCCGAGCCGCCCATGGGCGCGCTGCGGGTGCCGGGCCTGGCCGGCGTCTACGCCAGGGTGATGCGGGTCTGGTTCGACGACGACGACGCCGGCCACGCGCGCACCATGGCGGCGCTGGACCGGCAATTGCGCCGCGGCGAGCGCGCCATGCGGCGCCTGGACTCGCTCTGCGCGGGACTGGCGCGCCTGGGCGGGGGACTGCGCGCGGCCTGCGCCCACGGAGACCGGCGCCCGGCCGCCGCGCCGGAAGCGCGCGAGCGGACATCCCCCTGGCCGGAAGCGCCGCGCCCGCGTCCCGCGCCCACGACGGGTTCCCCGGCCGAGCCGTGGCCGCCCGCCACCCCGCCGCGCACCGACGGCAACGGCGCGGCCGGAGGCTGAGCCGTTTTCGGGGAGGGCGACGCTGGATAAGGCTCTAGTGAAGCATCGGCGCCTTTAGATAATCGTTGCGGTCGCCGGATCGGACCGTGACCTCGAAGGTGCGTCCGTTGCGGTGAACCAGCAGCGGCACCTCGACGCCAGCATCCCCCAGCGCCCAAACCCCGCGGTAGAGCGTGGTGAGATCGTTGGTCTCGTGGCCGGCCACGCCCATCAGGATGTCGCCGACGGCGAGGTCGGCGCCGCGGGCGGGACCGTGCGAGGCGATCGCCG
Organism: uncultured Hyphomicrobiaceae bacterium; assembly: GCA_964454415.1. Taxonomy (GTDB): domain Bacteria; phylum Pseudomonadota; class Alphaproteobacteria; order Rhizobiales; family Methyloligellaceae; genus JAJFHN01. The sequence continues at coordinate 966 of CAYVYD010000373.1, forward strand.
CGATGATCAGCCGGTTGCCGATTTCGGTGGTGTAGATGCCGAGCCATGGGCGCGGGCTGTGGCCGGGACGGCCGAGCGTCATCAGGTCCTCGAATACCGGTTTGAAGATGTCGATCGGCACCATCATGTTGACGTCGAGCGCCGCCTTGCCGCCCTGGGTCTGCTGCAGGTGCAGCGAGCCGATGCCGAGCAGGGTGCCGCCTGAGCCGATCAGCGCCGTGCCGCCCCAATTGGGATGCGACGGCGCGGTGAAGATCGCCTCCTCGATCAGATATTCCCAATAGCCCGCGAATTCCTGTTTGGCGATGATGCGCGCCGCGATCGCCGCCTGGCGCCCGCCGGCGCCCGCCACCACCACCCGGTCGCCGACCTGCGCCTTTTCCGACTGGCCGAGCGGCAGGACCGGCACGTCGAGGCGCGCCAGCGCCTGCAACAGCCCGAAGCCGGTCTCGTGGTCGTAGGCCACCACGTGACCCGGAACCACCTGGCCGTCGGAGAGCGTGATCCAGATGGTCTCGGCCTCGGCGATGAGGTAGCCGATGGTGAGCACCACGCCGTCATTGCGGATCAGCACCCCGTGGCCGACGCGCTCGGTGCCCAGGATCTCGGCGGTGTGGGCGTCGGCGGGCACGATCGAGGTGACGCCCACCATCGCGCTCAACGCCTGCTCGAGCTCGAAGTCGTAGTCTTCCGGATTTGGATGCACGCCGTCCACTTGTCGGTTTCCATCCTTGCGCCTGGCGAGCCGCGCCCCGCCGCCGGTCCGCCCTCCCAACCTGTTCCAGAGATAGGCGCGGCGAGCCCTATTTTTAACCCACAATCGCGCGGACGGCCGCTCAAAAAGGCCTCATGCCCGCCGCCTGCGCCGCGATCGATTTTTTCGCGCCGGGGGCGTGACATCGCTCCGGGATGTGGGCATGAAGGTGACCGCAACTATCAAACCGGGCAGGAGCGCTTGATGGGAATGATTCGAAAGTCTTGCGGAGGACGGCTGCGGACGGGAATGCGCCGCCTCGGCGCGGCGGCCATGGCGCTGGGTGCAGCATTGCTGGTCCCGGCCGGTCCGCTCGCGGCGCATGAGTTCTGGCTCGAGGCGAACGACTTCAGCCCCGATACGGGCGACAACATCGCCATCACCAATTTCGTCGGCCACGACTTCAACGGCGAAAGCTTTCCCTATCAACGCCCCTTCTTCCAGAGCTACGTGGTGGTGGATTCCGCCGGCAAGCGCGACGCCGAGGGCGTCAACGGCAACGACCCTGGCCTCAAGCTCGAGTTGGCGAAGGAAGGGCTCACCATCCTCGCCTATTTGAGCCTTCCCAACGCGATCACCTTCCAAACCTGG
>CAYVYD010000374.1:0-2262 GCA_964454415.1 uncultured Hyphomicrobiaceae bacterium
CGGTCATGCAGGTGTTCGAATCCTATCTGGGCTCGCCCTCGACGCCGACGGTGGGCGGCCAGCACGTGCTCGACCTGAATTACTTCCGCCGCATCGACGCCCTCAACTTCACCATGGCCCATGACGACGGCCAGGCGGCCGACGCCCTCGGCGAGGCGGACATCGTGCTGATCGGCATCAGCCGCACCTCGAAGACGCCGACCAGCATCTATCTCGCCAATCGAGGCTTCAAGACCGCCAACATACCCCTGGTGCCGGGACTGCCGCCGCCGCCGGGGCTCGAGGCCGCGAGCAAGGCCTTCGTGGTCGGGCTGATCGCCACGCCCGAGCACATCGAGCAGGTGCGGCGCAACCGCGTCCTCACTTTGGCCGACCGAGACCTCAAGGACTATGTCGACCGCGACGCCATCGCCGCCGAGATCTCCTTCACCAGGCGGCTCTGCGCCAAGCACCGCTGGCCGGTGATCGAGGTCACCCGCCGCTCGATCGAGGAAACCGCCGCCGCCATCCTGAAGCTCTATCAGGACCGCCAATCCGAACCAGTGCAGGACTGAGAGCACCCAAGTGCTGCAAAATCCGGACATCAAGCTGATCCTGGCCTCGCGCAGCCCGAGCCGCGCCGCGTTGCTGGAGGGCGCCGGCCTCGGCTTCGAGATCATCGCCGCCGACGTCGACGAAGGGGCGATCCGCGAGGTGTTGACGCGCGACGGCAACGCGCCCGATCCGGCCGACGTCGCCGAGGTCCTGGCCCGCGCCAAGGCGGAGACGGTGAGCGCCGCGCACCCCGATTCGATCGTCATCGGCGCCGATCAGATCCTCACCCTGGAAGGCGCGATCTTCGAGAAGCCCGCCGATCAGGCGGCAGCAAGGGCGACCCTGTTGAAGCTCAAGGGCCGCACCCACCATCTCCACGCCTGCGTCTGCGTTGCCCGCAACGGTCAGGGTGTGTGGAGCCATGGCGAGGCGGCGCATCTCACGATGCGCGACTTCTCGCCCGAGTTCCTCGGCGCCTATATGGCGGCCGAGGGCGACGGCGTGCTCGATTCCGTCGGTGCCTACAAGCTCGAATCCCGCGGCGTCCAGCTCTTCGCCGGGATCAAGGGCGACTATTTCACGATTCTGGGCCTGCCGCTGGTGGCTCTGCTCGACTATCTGCGCCGCGAGGGCGCGCTGCCCGAATGAGCAAGCGGGCCAGGGCCTGCGTGATCGGCTGGCCGGTCGAGCATTCGCGCTCGCCGCTGGTCCACCGCTATTGGCTTAAGCGCTACCGCATCGACGGCAGCTACGACAAGATCGCGGTCCCTCCGGAAGAGCTCGCCGCGGCGTTCGAGCGGCTGCGCACGGAAGGTTACCGCGGCTGCAACGTCACGCTCCCCCACAAGGAGGCGGCGCTGGCGCTCGCCGACGAGGCCGACGAGATCGCCCGCGCGATCGGCGCCGCCAACACGCTGTGGTTCGAGGGCGACCGGCTCTGCGCCACCAACACCGACGGCTACGGCTTCATCACCCATTTGAGCCTTTCCGCGCCGCATTGGCGGCAAAGGGCCGAGCCCGCCGCGGTGCTCGGCGCCGGCGGCGCGGCGCGCGCGATCCTCAAGGGGCTGCTGGACGAGGGCGTCGCCGACATCCGGCTGCTCAACCGGACCCGCGCCCGCGCCGAGGATTTGGCAAGGCGGTTCGACGCCGCCGTCGCCGTCGCCGACTGGGACGACCGCGCCGCCGCGCTCGAGGGCTGCGGCCTGCTCGTCAACACCACAAGCCTCGGCATGGTGGGCGCGCCGGCGCTCGCGATCGGCCTCGACGGCCTCGCCGATCAAGCGGTCGTCGCCGACATCGTCTACACGCCACTCAAGACCGACTTGCTGCGCCGGGCCAAGGCCCGCGGCCTCGCCGCCGTCGACGGGCTGGGCATGCTGCTGCACCAGGCGGTGCCGGGCTTCGAGAAGTGGTTCGGGCTGCGGCCCGAGGTCGACGACGGCCTGCGCGCCCTGATCGTCGCCGATCTCGAGGGCGCGGCATGCTGATCATCGGCGTCACCGGCTCGATCGGCATGGGCAAGACGACGGTCGCGAAGCGCCTGGCCGAACACGGCATCCCGGTGTTCGACGCCGACGCCGAGGTACACCGGCTCTATGAGGGCGAGGCGGTGGAGGCGATCGCGAGGGCGTTTCCGGGCACGGTCGAGGGCGGCCGCGTCGACCGGGCCCGGCTCGCCGAAAAGGTGCTCGCCGAGGACGACGCGCTCGCCCGGCTCGAGGCCAT
>CAYVYD010000375.1:0-2248 GCA_964454415.1 uncultured Hyphomicrobiaceae bacterium
GACGGCACCGGCGGCAGCGACGAGGTGACGATCCCGTCGTCGCCCTTCGAATTGTAAGCTGAGTTCCAGGCGGCGAAGTCGGCGCGCTTGAAATCGGAGCTGCATCCGGCCAAGGCCGACGCCGCCACGCACCCGCAAACCAGTTGTCGCAGGCGGGGCCCAAGCCCCACGCACCATACACCCCACATAAGACCCATCTCCTTTCCCTTTGAGTAAACGCGCGAGGCGTAAACAACGCGTTAACGATTGCGCGATTCGTCGCCGCGAACGGCCGGGGCGGCGCGCGCGAAAAGGCGCCGGCGCGGGTGACCGGCGCGGGTCTCGTCAGGTCCGGAATGAAGGATGGTCCGCGCGCGCCGAGGGACGCGTAACGGCAGCTAGATGCCGCTTGCCGCCGAGAGCGATTGCTGGGGCACGGCGCCCGTCTGCTTCAGGTCCGCCCGTTCCCCGTCGGAGAACAGGCCGAAGGACGGAAATTCGAAGCCGGTCAAATTAGTGGCGCAGCCGCCCAATGGCATGAGCAGGAGGACGAGCGCGCCGGCGCGGGCCAAGCGCCCCGCCGCACGGCCAATTCCTGCAATGACAGGCATTTTCGCCATTGAGAACATCTCCCCGATCAAGCGATATGATCACCGGGTTATGAACAAGCCGTTAAGATGCCCCGCATAGACGACGAAAATGCGGCGGTTTGGCGGAAATCGAGTGGAGCCGCGGCGGCCGGCAGCCATTCCCGGCCGGTTCCCACTTAGCGCCGCTTCACCCGCCCCTTGACCAGGGGGACGAAGCGCACGGGAAGCAACTCGCGGCGCTCGACCCCCACCTCGTATTTGTCGATCTGCACCAGCACCTGGCTGTCGCGGGTGGCGCCCAGCGGAATGATCATGCGCCCGCCCACCTTGAGCTGGTCTATCAGCGGCTGGGGCGGCTCGACGCTCGCCGCGGCGACGACGATCCGGTCGAACGGGGCTTGCGGCGGCCAGCCCAGGCAGCCGTCGCCGATGATGGTGGTGACGTTGGCGATGCCAAGCTCGGCCAAGCGCTGCTCGGCCACCTTCTGCAGCTCGCGGTAGCGCTCGATGGTGTAGACGCGCCGCGCCAGGTGCGACAGCACGGCCGCCTGATAGCCGGACCCGGTGCCGATCTCTAGCACCTTGTGGCGCGCCTCGACCTCGAGCGCCTCGCAGGTGAAGGCCACCACATAGGGCTGCGAGATGGTCTGGCCGCAATCGATCGGCAGCGCGGTGTCGAGATAGGCCTGGCCGGTGAAGGCGGGATCGACGAAGCGTTCGCGCGGCACCAGCTCCATGGCGCGCAGCACCGCCGTGGAGCGGATGCCCCGGCGGCGCAACTGCATGATCAGGCCGATTTGGTCGAAGGATGCTGCCATCTCTCGCCGTTTAGTTGCGGTGCTCGTCTCTCCCCGCAGTGCCCGCCCCCATTATTCGGTGATTCTCGCCGCGCTGTCGCGCCGTCACCGTTTGGCGGCGGGTCTGGGCGCGGCGTCCGCGTCGGCAAGCTTGCGCGCCAACTCGTCGCGGGCGTCGTCATGGGTGAGGTTGAGGTCGAGCGGCGTCACCGAGATGCGGCCGGTATAGACCGCCCACAGATCGCTGCCCTCTGGCGGGCGCGAGCGGCGGCGCTCGAAGCCGAGCCAGTAATAGGGGTTGCCGCGGGTATCCATGCGGTCCTCGATGGTGAGCAGGTCCTGATCGCGCCGGCCCTGCCGCGTCACCTCGAGCCCCTCGACGTCGCCCGGCTCCCGGTCGGGGAAGTTGACGTTGAGCACCACGCCATCGGGCCAGCCGACCTTCAGCAGGCGCTGGATCAAGCCGGCGCCGAGCTGCATCGGCGTCTCCCAGCGGGTCTTGCCCGACCGGTCGGAAGTGGTCGCCAGCGACAGCGCGATGGACGGCACCCCCAACAGCGTGCCCTCGATGGCGCCCGCCACGGTGCCCGAATAGGTCACGTCGTCGGCAAGGTTCTGCCCACGGTTGACGCCGGAGAGCACGAGATCCGGCGGCTTGTCGGCGAGCAGGAAGCGGATGCCCATGATCACGCAGTCGGTGGGCGTGCCCTTGACCGCGTGGATCTTGTCCTTGAGCGTGCGGCAGCGCAGCGGCTCGTGCAGGGTGAGCGAATGGGCCGCCCCGCTCTGGTCGGTCTCGGGCGCGACGATCCAGATGTCGTCGCTGAGCTCGCTCGCGATCTGCTGCAGAACGTCGAGCCCCGGCGCCTCGATGCCGTCGTC
>CAYVYD010000376.1:0-2245 GCA_964454415.1 uncultured Hyphomicrobiaceae bacterium
TCCTCCACGCCGAGCGCCTCGACGCCGGTGGCGCCAAGCGCCTGCACGGCGCGCCATATCGCGGCCTGCCCGACGGCGCCTTCGTGCTCGCCCGCGGCGCGCCCCACTTGGTGTTTGGCGATCGGCTGCTCGAATGGTCGCCCGGGGGCTACGCCCGCGCCCGGCCGCGCCCCGGGTCGGGGGAGGCGGTGCTGATCACCCCGCCCTCGACGCTGGGCGTGATCGCGGCGGGCTACGCGCCCGCGCTGCATCCGAGCGCGCAATCTCTTCGCAGGGGATGACGCGGCCCTTCTAGCCGCTGCTCGAGATCACCAGCGTGTCGGCGAGCGCGTTGACGGCGCGCTCGAACACGTTGCGGTCGCGCTGGCCGTGCGCCATCAGCGGCTCGCCCTCAAGCGTCGCGGCGACCAGCAACGCCTTGTCGGCGATCTCCTGGGGCCGGGCCTTGGGGGCGGAGCGCGCCAGCACCGTCTCCAGCCAGCGCCGGTTGCGCTCGAAGAATTCGCTCACCTCGGCGGCGATCCGGGGCGGCAGGGCCGCGGTCTCGCCGGCCAGCACGCCCATCAGGCACATCTGGCGCTGATCCGCGATGGCCGCGGCGGGAGGCGTCCACGAACAGCGCCAGGAGCTCGACCGGCTAGCGCTTGGGGCCGGCGGGATCGCCGAGCGCGGCCATGTGCCGGTCGGCATAGGCGCGCGCTGCGGCGGCGCCCAGATCCTCCTTGGTCGGGAAGTGGTGATGGACGCTGGCGCTCTTGATGCCGACGGCGGCGGCGACGTCGCGGAAGGAAAAGCCGTGGAATCCGCCCTCGCGCATCCCCCGCTCGGCGGCGGCGGTGATCCTGTCTGCGGTGCTCGCGCCCTTGCCCATCCCTCGTCCGGCGCGCCCGCGCCCCATGAAACTACCGACCGGTAGGTATAACGCGGGCGCCGGGCGATGCCCAGCGGGCAATCGGCCGGGGGGCCATTGTGGGCTGGAAGCGGCGCGAAACCGCGCTATCATGGGCCATGACCACAGACCTCATCGCGATCCGCCCGGCCAAGGCGGCCCACGCGGCGGCGCTCGCTACCGCCCACGCGGAGGCCTGGCGGCTCGCCTATCAGGGCATCATCCCGCATTTGCATCTCGAGCGCATGATCGCCCGGCGGAACGCGCGCTGGTGGGCGCAGGCGATCGGCCGCCGCGCCCCGGTGCTGGTGCTCGAATATGACGGCGAGGCGGTGGGTTACGCCACCTTCGGGCGGGCGCGGATGAGGAACAGCCCCTACCGGGGCGAGATCTTCGAGATCTATGTGAGCCCGGTCTATCAGGGTATCGGCTTCGGCGCGAAGCTGTTCGCCGCGGCGCGGCGCGCGCTCGCCGAGAACGGCCTTTCCGGCCTGGTGGTGTGGGCGCTCGCCGACAACGAGATGGGGTGTGATTTCTACCGGCATCTGGGCGGACGCCTGATCGCCGAAGGCGCGGAGACCTTCGGCGAGGTCTCGCTCAGGAAGCTCGCCTTCGCCTGGGAGTGAGGCGGAGGCCCCTTCAGCGCGGAATGGAGCCGACGAAGGCGGCGCCGCCGATACGTTCGGGCTCGTCCTTGGCGCAATCGAAGCCGTCGGCGCGGGCGTCGGCGGCGGCGCGGGCCATCTCGTTGGCCTGCGGGTTGCCGTCGGCGCGCACATAGGCCATGTGGCAGGCGTCGTTTTGTCCCAGCCGCGTCACCACCAGCGTTTCGCCCTTCTTGCTGTCGGACTCCCAGAAATAGCGCAGGATTGTGGCGATCGGACGCTGCTGGCCGTCGCGCTCCTCGATGCGCCATTCGAGCGCGGTGTGGACGGTGTTGAAGGGCTGCAGCGTCTGACGCGCCGCGCGCTGCTCCTCCGCCTTGGGGCCGAAGGAGACGAAGGTGCGCAGATCGCCCTCGGCGACGCGCACCGGAATTCCGGCGAAGCCCTCGCATACCCAGGCGGCGCCCCCGCCCTCGGTGAAGCGCTTGACGATCCGGCAGGCCTTGAGATCGAGCGAGGTGTAGACACTGGTGAGTTTCGCCGCTGCCGCCGCCGGCCCGACGGCAAGGACCCCACACGCCAACAGCAGCGGCAATAGCGCTCGCCTCATGCCCGCCTCCCCACTCGATTCGTTTGTTGCCGCCGCCACAATAGCAGAGTCGCGCGCGCGCCCAAAGGCGAAGGCGAGGGCTGGCGGCCGCAAGATCGGGTTTCCTTCGGCCGGAGCGGTTGCTATAGGGCTTCCCACCAC
>CAYVYD010000377.1:0-2235 GCA_964454415.1 uncultured Hyphomicrobiaceae bacterium
GGCGGCGGCGGCCTTCGCCATGTGGGAGAAGCAGGCGGATATCAGCTTCCGCCGCATCCTCGACGCCGATAGGGCCGATGTTCTGATCGGCGTCGAGCTCGAGGCCCGCGGCCGGGCCTTCACCAACGTCGCCTACGACAAGAACGACCCCTCCGACGGTGAAACCGAGGCGGCGGCCCGGCTCGATTACGTCGCCTTGGGCAGGCCGGGACCGGCGGCTCCGCGGCGCATCAACCGTTCGTTGATTTGCCTGAACGCCGATGAGCTCTGGAAAATCGGTTTCGACGGCAACAACCAGATCTACGATTTGCGCTATACCTTCGCGCACGAGATCGGCCACGCGATCGGTCTGGACCACCCCGGCGCGAGCCACGCGGTGATGAACTTCAGATATGGAGAGCGGTTCCGCGAGCTTCAGGCCGGCGACGTGGCGGGTGCCATCGCCCTTTACGGCGCCAAGGGGCCGGGCGGGAGACGGCGGGCGACGATCCAGGCCCGTGCCTTGCCCGCCGATGACGGCCCCGATGGCGCCGCCGCACGGCAACCGACCCTATCGCTCGGCGAACACGACGCCGCCGCCGCGGACCGCTAGAGCAGCCTGCGTCCGAATGGACGCAGATAGGCTGCTCTGGAACTTTGAAATCGATCAACTTTCTGCGTTCGGGTGATGCCACCTGAACGCAGGTTGATCAAGAGGCCGGGCGGCGCCCAGGCCCGCGCGCCCTCCGGCGGAGGGCGAACCTCAGCCATCGAGACTCATATCCCGTCCCGGGCGTCCATCGCCGGCACCCGGCGCGGAACGATTCGGGCCGCCGCCAGTTTCCCACGCGCGCGCCCTTGAGCTTGTTCGTTGTACGGGGCGGGGGAAGGGTGGAAAATCATGAGATTTCCGATTTCGGCGGCGGTGCTGGCGATCATGTTGGCGGCGGCTCCGGCGCTTTTCGCACAACAGGACGCCCCGAGCGGCGGCGACCCGCCGCTCGACGGCATGGAGCCAAGCCGTTTCGAAAATCCGGCGGCGCCGCGCACGCCGGAGGATTTCCCGGCCGCGACCACGAAACAGGAGAGCCTCGCCTTCGTCTCCGCTCAGGCCCGCGCCGACTGGTTCGCCACCTCGATGATCGGCCGCACCGTCTGGAACGACGACAACCAGGCGCTCGGCAAGATCAACGACGTCGTCTTCGACCGGAACGGCGCGGTCGTGGCGGTGCTGCTGGGGGTCGGCGGCTTCCTCGGCATCGGCGAAAAGAATGTCGGCGTGAACTACCGCGCCCTGGAATTGCGCAGGCGGGGGCCGCCGCGAGGCCTCGACTCGATGGAAATGCCGGCCGGGGCGCGGGCGAGGCCAGAGGACGGTGCCGCCAGCGGAGACGGCGCGACGCTACAGGCCCCGGAACAGCAAGCGGCCTCGCTGGCCGAGGACCCCCGTCACGGCGATTGGATCATCATGCTGCGCGCGACGCCGGAAATGTTGGACGAGATTCCGGCCTACCGATATCTCGACCGCGGCGCCCCCCCCGGCCAGCGATCGGGTGATTGAGCCGCGGAGGGCGGGCTCCCGGCGTTGGGGCATGAACGCGCCCGGCGGCGGCGGTTCCGCGCGGCGGCGGCCCAGCCGGCGATAAATTGATTGCGCAGACCGGGAACGAATTGGCCGGCGAGCGGGTTTCATTGGTCCGCGTAAATCGAAAAAATTAGCAAACTTATTCAGGGAGTGTGAGCCATGTATATGATCGCACTTGTCTTTTTCCTGATCGCCTTCGCCTCGACGTTGGCCGGTGTGGTCCTGCCAGCGGGCAGAGCGACGGCGGCGGCCGAATATATCTGCGCCATTGCCTGTCTGCTGTTCGCGGTCGCCATGATCATCGGCCTGCTGGGCCAGCCCGAGCTGCAGATTCAGGCGGCCATCGCCTCGAGGCTGGATTAGCGCCGCGCGGGCGCGAACGGCAGGTTTCCGCCCGTATCAGCGGTTACGTATCGTCCCCGGTGCCGGAGGATCCGCCCTCGACGGCATCGCCGCCGGGGGGGGCGTCCAGGATCTCCGCCAGGGTATCGCGTGCCCGGCTGACGCGGCTCTTGACGGTGCCGACCGCACAGCCGCAGACCTTGGCGGCCTCGTCGTAGGAGAGCCCCGCAGCGCCGACCAAAATCAAGGCCTCCCGCTGCTCGCCGGAGAGCTGGCCCAGCGCCCTGCGAAAATCCTGCATGTCCATATGGCCCGGCTGCTCGGGCGGG
>CAYVYD010000378.1:0-2234 GCA_964454415.1 uncultured Hyphomicrobiaceae bacterium
GCGGGAAGCGGTCTTGCGTAAAGGAATCCTTGGGCTTCCTCGCAACCCTCATCGGAGAGAAACGCGGCTTGATCGCGACTCTCCACGCCCTCCGCGACGACCTCGAGGTGAAGGCCGTGGGCCATGGCGATCAGCGAGCGGACGATGGCGGCGTCCTTCTCGCTAGCCGGCAGCCGCCGCACGAAGCTGCGGTCGATCTTGATCCGGGATAGCGGCAGCCGGGTCAGGTAGTTGAGCGAGGCGAAGCCGGTGCCGAAATCATCGAGCGCCAGATGGACGCCCATGTCGCGAAGGAGGTGCAGGGGCCTCAACATCGTCTCGTCACGGCCTAGGGCGATGGTTTCGGTGATCTCGAGCTCGAGGGCCTCGGGCGGCAGTCCGGTTTGGCTCAATAGGGCTTCGATCTCGCCGACCAACGAGCCGCCGTTGAATTGAGCCGGAAACAAGTTGACGGCGACGCGAACCGGCGATGGAGCGGTGCCGCGCCAGGCGGCGGCCTGCTCGCAGGCTGTTCGCAATATCCACGCCCCGACGTCCTGCGTGATCGGGCTGTCGGCGAGGGCGTCGATGAAAGCGCCCGGCCCGGTGATTCCGTGTTGCGGGTGACGCCACCGCAACAAGGACTCGGCGCCGGCCATGACACCGTCGCACAAGCGTATCTGCGGCTGAAAGAAGAGCTCGAACTCGCCATGCGTGTGGGCCCGCCGCAGGTCTTCATCGAGTTTCCGCCGCGCCTCTAAACGCGACCGAAGCACCGGGAGATAGAGGTGGTATCGGCCGCCGCCGCGGGACTTCGCCTCGCGGAGCGCCAGGCCGGCATTGGCGATGAGAAGCTCCTTGGTGAGGCCGTCGGCGGGCGCGATCGCGATTCCGGCGCTCGCCCCGATATTGACGTGCCCGCCGTTGATCTCGAAGGGCTCGGCGAGTTTCCGCAACGCCGTCTCGACGATTTCGCCGATCATCCGCGGATCGCCACAATCGGGAATGGCGGCGATGAACTCGTCGCCGCCAAAGCGGTAGATCCGGGCCCGATCGTTCGAGACCGCGCCGAACCGCCGGGCGGCCTCCTTCAGCAGCTCATCGCCCGCAGAATGACCGAGCGTGTCGTTGACGTCCTTGAAGCCGTCGAGATCGAACATCGCGACCGAAACTTGGTGAGGCCGAGATCCCGGGTTACGTTCGATCGCTTTCTCGAGATCGGCCCGCAGCGCGGACCGGTTGGGGAGCCCGGTCAGCGGGTCGTGATAGGCGAGATATTCTAGCTCCGCCTTGACCCGCAAGCGCTCGGTGATGTCCTCGAGGGTGGCCATCAGGCCACGTACGGTCCCGTCACCGCCGTGGATGGGGGCGACGGAGCAATTGAGATCGACCAGGGAACCGTCCTTGCGGCGCCGCTTGATCTGAATGTCGCGCAGGATTTCGCCCCCGACGGCCCGCCCGAACAGGGCGTTGAATTCCGCCTCCTTGCCGGGGGGCACCAGCTTGTAGGGCTGGCCCAGCACGTCGTCCGCCGTGTAGCCGAAGATCCGTTCCGCCGCCTGGTTCCATAGAATTCCGCGCTGGTCGAGATCGAGGGCGAGAATCGCGACCGGCGAGGCCTCGATCACCGAAGCGAGCAGCTTTCCGGTCCGCCGTTCGGTCTGTTCCAGCCGCCGCCGTTCGCTGATGTCGCGGATAACGGCGACCGTCAATCCGATATCGGTCGAGGGCAAGGGTCCCAGCAAGACGTCGATCGGGAATTCGCTGCCATCTTTCCGCAGGCCCACGAGATCGAGTCCCAATGCCTTCTCGCGCACCTGGGGCTCGACGGCGTAGCACACGCGGTGATGGACGTGCCGATGGCGGAACCGTTCCGGCATCAATTGCTCGACCGGATGGCCGATTAGCTCCTCCCTCTGGTAGCCGAACAGGGAGGCGAGCGAGCGGTTCACGTGCCAGATTCTGCCGGCGTTGTCGGCGACCAGCATGGCGTTTGGCAGGCGATCGAAGAGCTGCGCTTCCAGTTGATTGAAGCGCCATCCCGGTTGCTGCACCGGGTTCGAAGAACCAAGCACGGAGGGTCGGCAGGCGGGCGGCAAATCGCGCGCCTCCGATTGTCCGTCCACGAATTTGCAATGCATCAAATGGGAAGCGAGGTCGATACACGCCCAGACCTCGTCAAATCGAAGGCGTTTGGCCAACTCGGCCGCTCTTTCAAGCAGAAGAGGTAAGTCTTTTAGATTATGATAATTAAC
>CAYVYD010000379.1:0-2227 GCA_964454415.1 uncultured Hyphomicrobiaceae bacterium
TCACATAGGCCTGGGCGAAATCGCCCGGTGCGCCGAAGCGGTGCTTGAGCTCCTGGTAGAAGGAGAGGTCGATGTAGAGCTTCCCGTCGCGCGGGCAATAGAACGGGCCCATCTGGGCGGCGCCGACGCCGCAGAGCGAGCGCGTCATGCCGGAGAACAGCACCAGCGTCGGCGGCTGATAGGGACGGCCGTACTTCTTCGCGAACAGGTCCGACCACACGTCCTCGGTATCGGCCAGCACCACCGAGACGAATTTCCGCCCATCGTCGTCCGCGCGCTGTTGCGGCTTACTCTCCGGCATGCCCTGCCGCGGCATCGGGCGCCCCGGCTGGCCGGCGCTGGGCCGCGGCATCCGCAGATCGGGAATCCCCCCTTGCGGACCGCCTTGCAGGATCACCCCCGGGTCGACGCCGAATAAGAACATCAGGCCGAGAATGATGAGCAGCCCCATGATGCCGATGCCGCCGCCCTGGCCGGCCCGGCTTCGCGGCATGGGGAAGCGTATGCGCCCGCCACCGCCCGGAAACCCGAACCCGCCGCCCTCGCCGCGCCGGTCCTCGACGTTCTCGCTCTCTCTGCGGCCGCGCCACTTCATGGCAAACCCCTTGGCACTCCGACTGATCACATCCGCCTTGCGGCCGGGCTCCGCTGTTCGTCCTGCGCCCGCGCCGGCCCGCAATTTCTGCACGCCGCGTGATCCGAAACAAGGCTAAATCGGCGGCGGCGAAAGCCCGGAATCCCGTCGCCTCCGCCGCTGCCAGGAACAAGCCTTTGCAACTCAATCGTTTACATAGGCGTCGCGGTAGATCTGCCGCAGCATTGTCTTCTCCACCTTGCCCATGGCGTTGCGCGGCAGCGCCTCGACGAAGAAGATCCTCTTAGGCTGCTTGTATTTGGCGAGGCGCGTTCCGAGCGCTTCCGCGACCGCTCCCTCGCCGATCTCCGCTCCCTGGTCGCGCGCCACGACCGCCGTTACGCCCTCGCCGAAATCGGGATGGGGCACGCCGATCACCGCGCTTTCCCTCACCCCCTGGAGGGCGTCGATCGCGGCCTCGACCTCGGCCGGATAGACATTGAGACCGCCGGATATGATCAGATCCTTCTCGCGCCCCTCGATCCATACATAGCCCTCTTCGTCCATGCGCCCGAGATCGCCGGTGACGAAGAAGCCGTCGTCGCGGAACTCTTTCGCCGTGAGCTCCTCCTGCTTCCAATAGCCGGCGAAGACGTTGGGGCCGCGCACCTCGATGACGCCGACCTCGCCGGTGCCGAGCGGCGTACCGATTTCCCGGTCGGCGATGCGCAGATCGACCCCCGGCAGCGGCGGGCCGACGGAGCCCGCTCGGCGCTCGCCGTCATAGGGATTGGAGGTGTTCATGTTGGTTTCGGTCATGCCGTAGCGTTCGAGCACGACGTGACCGGTGCGGGCGGCGAATTGGGCGTGGGTGTCGGGCGAGAGCGGCGCCGAGCCCGAGATGAAGAGACGCATGGAACGCGTCGCGGCGCGATCCAGCCGCCGGCTCTGAAGCAGGCGGATGTAATAGGTGGGAACCCCCATGAAGACGCTTGCCCGGGGCAGCGCGTCGATTACCTCGTCCACGTCGAAGCGTTCCAGCAGGATCATCGACGCCCCGCTCGCGATCGTCGTGGTGGTGGCGGTGAAGAGGCCATGGGTATGGTAGATGGGGAGCGCGTGCAACAGCCGGTCGGCCGCTCTGAAACGCCAAATTTCGGCCAATGTGCGGGCGTTCGAGACCAAATTCTCGTGCGTCAGCATGGCGCCCTTGGAGCGCCCCGTGGTGCCCGACGTGTAGAGGATGGCGGCGACGTCGCCGGCCTGTCGCGCCGCGTCGCCGAAGTCCGCCTCCGCCGCGCCGGAGCGGGCCTGCAGCGATCCCTCGCCCGTCCGCCCCAGGGTCTCCACCCGCCCGACCCGGGCCTCGCCCGCGACCTTTTCGACCGCGGCCTGGTCGTCCGGGGCGCACACCACGAGCCGCGGCGCGGCATCGCCCAAAAAATAGGCAAGCTCGGGCGGTGTATAAGATGTGTTCAGGGGCACGTAGACCGCGCCCGCCCGCATCGCCCCCAAATAGAGCGTCAACGCGTCGCGGCATTTGGGGATTTGCGCGGCGACGCGGTCGCCCGGCTCGACGCCGAGCGAGCGGAGCGCATTGGCGGCGCGCGCCGCCGCCGCGGCCGCCTCGGCATAGCTCATCCCCTCGCCGGG
>CAYVYD010000380.1:0-2215 GCA_964454415.1 uncultured Hyphomicrobiaceae bacterium
CCCGGGGCTATGAGGCGCCATGCTGCGCCGCCTCTACGACTGGGTCCTGGAGCTTGCCGCCCACCGCCACGCGACCTGGGCGCTCTCGGCGATCGCGTTTCTCGAAAGCTCGGTGTTCCCGATCCCGCCCGACGTGATGCTGATCCCCATGGTGCTGGCCGAGCGCGTCAAGGCCTGGGGCTTCGCGGCGGTGGCGACGGCGAGCTCGGTGGTGGGCGGGATCGCCGGCTACGCCATCGGCTACTTCCTGTTCGAGGCGATCGGCCGCCCGGTGATCGATTTCTACGGCTATACGGAAGCCTTCGCCTCCTTCGCCCGCCGCTACAACGACTACGGCGCCTGGATCGTCTTCTTCGCCGGGGTCACGCCCTTCCCGTACAAGGTGATCACCATCGCCAGCGGCGCCACGGGGCTGAGCTTCCCGGTGTTCGTGCTGGCCAGCGTGGCGGCGCGGGGGGTGCGGTTCTTCCTGGTGAGCGCGCTGCTATACTGGTTCGGCCCGCCGATCCGCGACTTCATCGAACGCCGCCTCGGCCTCGTCACCTCGGTCTTCGTCGTGCTGCTGTTCGGCGGCTTCGTGCTGGTGAAATACGTGCTATGAGCCGACGCTTCCCGCCCGAGGCGCCCGCCGCCACCCCGCCGCCGCAGCTCGCCGCGCTGGCCGTGAGCCTGGGGGCGCTGGCGTCGCTGGCGGCGGCCCATGGCTTCGAATTTCTGGGCGGCTACCAGCCCTGCCCGCTGTGCCTGATCGAGCGGCTCGCCTATTACTTCGCGGTGCCGGCGGGGTTCCTGGCGCTGATCCTGGCCCATGGCGGGCAGCGCGACGCCGCAGGGCTGCTGCTTGCCGCCTGCGCGCTCGGCTTCCTCGCCAATGCCGGGCTCGGCGCCTACCACTCCGGCGTCGAGTGGGGCTGGTGGCCGGGGCCGGAGACCTGCAGCGGCGCGGACGCGGCCGGCTTTTCCACCAGCGATCTGTCGCAAAGCCTCGAACAGGCGCGCGTCATCCGCTGCGACCAGGCGCCATGGCGGTTCCTCGGCCTGTCCTTCGCCGGCTGGAGCACGGTGATCTCGCTCGCGCTCGCGGCAATCGGGATTTGGGGGATCCGGGCGGGGCGCCGCGGCGCCCCGACGAGCCGCTAGATCGATTCGCCCGGCAGCTTGCTGACGATATAGCCGGAAATGCGCCAGTCGCCGTCGACCATGGTGAGCGCGTAGATCGCCATCGCGTCGTTGCCGTCATGATCGACCAGGATGACCTTCTGCAGCACGTGGCCGCCGGTGACGGCGATGTCGAGGAAATCGACGTGGTGCGGCCGGTAGACCTGCGGATAGCTCGAGGCCACCATGTTCATGAAGGTCCTGGCGTTGCCGAACTTGGCCTGAATCTCCGGCGCGGCGATGGCGAAGGCGGCCTCGCCGTCATTGCGCTTGAAGGCCTCGATCTGGGCGGTGATCACGGCGCGGATGTCGGCCTCGTGATCGGCCTTGAAGACGTAGGCCGCCGCGAAGGAGAGGAGGGCGACGCCCAAAAGGCCGATGATGAGTTGGGTCTTGCGTGACTGCGGCATCATGACAAGCGACGGACGCGTTGGCTCGGGATGGATGTAGCCCCCGCATTCCATCAGTCTAATGGCCGTACGCGGCGACTGTCTACGGTTCGAGTTCGGTATCCCAATAGAGATAGTCGAGCCAGCTCTCGTGCAGATAGTTGGGCGGGAACAGGCGCCCATTGCGGTGGAGCTCGTAGACGGTGGGCCGGTAGGGCTTCTGATTGGGCACCATGCGGGCCTCGCCCAGCAGCTTGCCGCCCTTCCGCAGATTGCACGGCGCGCACGCGGTGACGACGTTGTCCCACCGGGTCATGCCGCCGCGCGAGCGGGGAACCAGGTGATCGAAGGTGAGGTCCTGGCCGGCGCCGCAATATTGGCAGACGAAGCGGTCGCGCAGAAACACGTTGAACCGGGTGAAGGCGGGATAGAGCGCCGGGCGCACGTAGGATTTGAGCGACACGACGCTGGGCAGCTTGATCTCGATGGATGGGCTCCTGACGCGGCGCTCATATTCGGAGACGATGTTGACCCGGTCGAGGAACACCGCCTTGACCGCGTCCTGCCAGCACCACAGGGAGAGCGGATAATAGCTCAGCGGCCGGTAGTCGGCGTTCAACACCAGAGCCGGATAGGCATCCGGCGATGCGGCCATTGCACTCACGATT
>CAYVYD010000381.1:0-2212 GCA_964454415.1 uncultured Hyphomicrobiaceae bacterium
CGCGACGCCGGAGGAGGCGACCCAGGCGGTGACCCGCCAGCTCAACGCCACCGGCGTCCGCCTGCCCGAAGGCGGCGGCGATCCCCGCGCCTGGAAGCGGCTGGTGCATTTCCGCAAGCTGCTGCTGCACGGCTCGAAATCGCACCACGCCGAGGCGCGCGAGGCCTACGAGGATCTGAAGAAGAGGCTCGCCGCCATTCCCGCCGAGCACCGGGTCGAGCTGGCGCTGGCGCACCATCTCTGGGACCGGCGCCGCGCCGCCGGCCGCGCCCCAAGCGGCGCCGCCCGCTGAAGGGCGGGCGCGCCCTTCGAGTCTTGGACCGAGGTCGGCGGCCTACGCCGCCCGCCGCGCCGCGGCGATTTCCCGGTAGAGGCCGAGCAACTGCTCGGGCCCCGAGCCGGCGCGCCGCAGAACGATTTCCATCATCGGATCGGACAGAAGATCGGCGAGGCTCTCCCAGTCGTCTCCCGAAAACGGCGGATTGCCGAAGGATTCGCCCGCGAACCACGCCAATTGGCGGCGCACGCGGTGGCGCCCTTCCTGGGTGGAGAGCGCCGCGGCCGGGCTGACGCCGTTGAACAGCGGGCTTGGTCTATCGAGCCAGCGCGCCGCCAGAGCATCGTCGCCGATGGCCGCGGCCGCCAGGTCTTCGATCGGTGAGGTCGGGATGGGCATGAGTGTTCCTCCGCTATTGTCTCGACGTCCATTGCGGTGACGTCCCTGTCTCCCCCCCTTCCCGCGCTTGTCGACCTTGCCGAACGATAGGGGGATTGCGTGACCAGATGATGGCGCCGAGGTGACGATGGGTTCACAAAAGAATTACCCGGGCATTAACTTGGGCCCCCAACGGGCCCGGCCGGCGCGCCGGCGGGAGGGTTGACGGCCGCCGATTCGCCGCCATTCGCGGCTCGGATCGGGGGGCGCGAGCATTGCGATGAGCTGGGAAAAATCGCCCCCCTACATGATCGAGCTGTTCGAGGCCCTGCTGCCCGCCGACGGCAGGGTCACCCGGCGCGTCCTGTTCGGTTGCCCCTGCGCTTTCGTCGCCGGCAACATGTTCTGCGGCCTGTTCGAGGGACGGTTGTTCCTGCGCCTGGGCGAAGCCGACCGCGCGGCGGCGGGCGCGGCCCTCGGCGCCCGCCCCTTCGATCCCCTCGGCGGCCGGCCGATGCGCGAATACGTGCTGCTGCCCGACGACGCGCTGGAGGACGACACGCGGCTCGAGGACTGGATCGCCCGCGCATTCGCCTTCGCCGCCGCCCCGTCGCCCAAGCCGCGTCCCAAGCGGGCGCGGAACCCAATGAAATGATGGCGGGCTGCCGCCGCGGGACCTAGGATTCGGGCATGTCCACGTCATTTCGCCGGCGGACGCGATGATCCGATTTCGCCGCGTTCACGATCTGGCGAGCGCGCTCGACCAGAAAGCCTTCGCCGAGGCGCGGCTGCTGTTCCGCGAGGCGTTTCCGCACGAGCCGGAGGGCATCGACCGCATCGAGCGGCTGCTGCGCAAGCGCGCGCGGCTCGATTTCGACCCCATCCTGCTGGTGGCCGAGAACCGCGCCGGAACCGTGATCGGGATCGCCTTCGTGTTCTACTTTCCCGAGCTCCAGACCGGCTACCTGCAATATATCGCGAGCGACCCCCAGCGGGCCGCGCGCGGCATCGGCGGCGCGCTCTACGAAGCGATGCGCGAGCTGCTCGCCGCCCGCGGCGCCCAGGCGCTGCTGCTCGACGTGCCGCCCGATACGCCCGATACGGCCGCCGACGGCGCGCCGGTTGCCCTCGACCGCAAGCGGATCCGCTTCTACGAGCGCTACGGCGCGCGCGTCGTCGAGGGAAGCGAGTGGGACACGACCCCCAACCCGCGCAACGACTACCAACTGACGCTCTTGATGTTCGATCCGCTGGGCCGGGCCCGCCCGCTGCGGCGCGCCAAGGCGCGGGCCGCTGCGCGGCGCATTCTCACCGCCCAATTCGGCTACGACGCCGGCGATCCCTTCGTGGCCCGCATCGTCCGCTCCTTCGGCGACGACCCGGTGCGGCTGCGCCCGAGCCGCCGGCGGCGGCCGCCCGAGCGCGCGCTCGCGGGCTCGCGCATCAAGCCGATCTCGGTGGTGCCCGCCAGGGGCCACGAGATTCATCACGTGCGCCAGCGGGGCTATGTGGAGCGCCCCGTCCGGGTGCGCCAGATCCTCAAGGGCCTCGAGCGGC
>CAYVYD010000382.1:0-2211 GCA_964454415.1 uncultured Hyphomicrobiaceae bacterium
CGGTGGCGAGCGGCGCCTCGAGCTCCTCCGAGGCGATGAACGCCACGGGCGCGGCGCGCAGGCACTTGATCAGAACCTCGTTGGCGCGGACGTCCAATTCCTTTTGAACGTCGCCCGCCTCATTGGCGCCGAGCGCGGCGCCAAGGTCGCCGGCAAGGGGGCCTTGGGCGATGACGTCGGCGATGAGGCGGCACGCCTCGGCGATGGCCTCGACCACCTCGGCGACGGCATGGCTCGTCGGGTCGTCTTGAGCAAACCGCCTCAAATGGTCTTCCAGTGTTATGAACTCGCCCATCCTACTTCTCCCCAAATCGCCCCGTTTTCGGCAGGACTACGGAATATTTGCGCGCTTATGCGCGGCGCCAGCCGCGCGGCGGCTGCCAGCCGCCGGGGATCGCGGCCGGATCCACGGCTCCCAACATGTTAGAGCTAGCCATAAAAGTAAATTTGAATTATCTTTATTGCAATGAAAGAAAAACTTAATTCCAATATCCGCAGGGTGACCCTGAAGCAGTTGCGGGCCCTCGCGGCCGTGGTCCGGGCGGGAACGATATCGGGCGCGGCCGACGCGCTCAGCGTGACGCCGCCCGCCGTTTCCTTGCATATGCGCCATCTGGAGGAGTCGGCCGGGATGCCGTTGATCGAACGCACCGCCGAGGGCATGCGCCCAACCGACGCGGGGCGCGAGCTGATCGAGACCACCCACCGCATCGAAAGCGCGCTCGGCGAATGCGAGGCGGCGCTGCGGGCGCTCAAGGGCGTCGAAGGCGGGCGAGTTTTCGTCGGCGTCGTCAGCACCGCCAAATATTTCGCCCCCCGGGCGCTGGCGGCGTTCCAGGAGGCGCACTCGGAAGTCGAGCTGCGGCTCGCCATCGGAAACCGCAGCGAAACGATCGCGGCGCTCAAGAACTATGATTGCGATTTCGCGGTGATGGGCCGACCGCCGGACGAGTTCGATGTGGAGAGCGCGGTCATCGGCGACCACCCGCACATCATCATCGCCGCCCCTGATCATCCTCTGATCAAGGGGGGTGCCCATTCGATCGCCGATCTCTCGGGCGAGACCTTTCTGCTGCGGGAGGTGGGCTCGGGAACGCGCCTGTTGATGGAGCGGCTGTTCGCGCGGGAAGGGCTCGAGCCCAAGCTCGGCATGGAGTTCGACAACATCGAGACGATCAAGCAGGCGGTGATGGCGAAGCTCGGGATCGCGCTCATTTCCGCCCATACGGTGGCGAGCGAAATCGCCGACGGCAGACTGGCGATCATCGACGTCGCGGGCCTTCCCGTCATGCGCAAGTGGTTCGTGGTGCGGCGCACCGAAAAGCACCTGCTTCCGTCGGCGCAGGCGTTGTGGGACTTCCTTACGACGAAGGGAGCCGACTACCTGCCGAAGGCTCCGATCGGCGGCTCGGACGCGGCGTGATCGGGACACCTTTCCGCCCCTCGGCTGCCGGGGCCGGGTGGCGCCGGCGCCGCGCGGCCCGCGCCGGCCGCCGCCATGATCCTTGAAAAAACAGCGGAAACTGGGGCAATCTAAGCCCCCGGCGGATCAGCTGCTCTAAGCTTCGTCCATTCCCATTGCAGGAGTCCTGGTGGTGAGAACCTATGTCCGCAGACAGTACATACCCCATTCGCCGTTTCGCTTTGTCGCCGAGCTCGGCCACGTCGCGATGGTCGTCTATTACGCCCTGCGGCTGATGATCAACCGGAAGGACACCGCACCCACCTACAAATATTGCTGGCACCTCGATCAGATCACCCTGTTCCGCAGCCAGTTCCAGGCCTATCTCGCCAACCACCCGGCCAAGATCGACCGCTGGACCAAACCGCGGCTGTTCATCGACCACATGCCCGATCCCGAAGCCTTCAGCGGCTATCCCGAGGCCAGCGTCGGGCGGGCCTATTACGACATGTGGAAGCGGCACTCGGACGAAGGCCTGATGGAGCTGCGCAAGCGCCGTCTCGAAGTGCTGCCCCAGGAACGGAAAGGCCTCGACCTCGAGGGCCTCGCCGCGAGCTGCGATCCCGATGACCGCTATGAGCGGATCGTGGCGCGGCGCAACATCTTCATGACCTCGACGCACGATTTCTGCCACATGCTGATCGGCGCCAACACGGACGTGGCCGGCGAGGCGCTCGTCGCCCGCTACCAGTATCACCACCTCCTGGTACCGCAGAACTGGCTCAACGAGCTCAATTGCATCATCGTCT
>CAYVYD010000383.1:0-2204 GCA_964454415.1 uncultured Hyphomicrobiaceae bacterium
TCTCCAAGTCGCTCGCCAAGAAGGCGGTGGCCATGAAGCTCGACGGCGTGCTGAACGATCTAGCCGATCCGATTTCCGCCGATAGCGCCGTCGAGATCGTCACCCGCGACGACCCGGACGCGCTGCCGCTGATCCGCCACGACGCCGCCCACGTCATGGCCGAGGCCGTGCAAAGCCTGTTTCCCGGCACCCAGGTCACCATCGGCCCCGTCATCGAGGACGGCTTCTACTACGACTTCGCCCGCGACGAGCCCTTCACGCCCGAGGACTTCGAGGCGATCGAGGCCAAGATGGCCGAGATCGTCAAGGCCGACCGGCCCTTCACCAAGGAGGTCTGGGAGCGCGAGGAGGCCAAGCGCTACTTCGCCGACCAGGGCGAATTCTATAAGGTCGAGCTGATTGACGCGATTCCTCAAGGCGAGGAGATCCGCATCTACCGCCAGGGCGGGTGGCTCGACCTCTGCCGCGGCCCCCACATGACCTCGACCGGCAAGGTCGGCAACGCCTTCAAGCTCTTGAAGATCGCCGGCGCCTATTGGCGGGGCGATTCCAACAACCCGATGCTGCAGCGCATCTACGCCACCGCTTGGCCGGGCGAGAAGGAGCTCAAGGCCTATATCGAGCGCCTCGAGGAGGCCGAGCGCCGCGACCACCGCCGCCTCGGCCGCGAGATGGACCTGTTCCACTTCCAGGAGGAGGCGCCGGGCTCGGTGTTCTGGCACGCCAAGGGCTGGACGCTGTTCCGCGCGCTCATCGACTACATGCGCCGCCGCCAGAACGAGGCCGGCTACATGGAGGTCAACTCGCCCGACATGCTCGACCGCGAGCTGTGGGAGCGTTCGGGCCATTGGGAGAAGTTCCGCGAGAGCATGTTCATCTCCGAGACCCCCGACGAGCGGATCTATTGCTGCAAGCCGATGAACTGCCCCGGCCACGTGCAGATCTTCAAGCACGGGCTTAAGAGCTACCGCGAGCTCCCCTTGAAGTTGGCCGAGTTCGGCAAGGTCCACCGCTACGAGCCCTCTGGTGCACTGCATGGCCTGCTGCGCGTGCGCCACTTCACCCAGGACGACGCCCACATCTTCTGCAGCGAGGATCAGATCACCCAGGAATGCGTCGCCCTCAACGACCTGATTCTTTCGATCTACCGCGATTTCGGCTTCGACGACGTGATCATCAAATTCGCCGACCGCCCGGAGAAGCGCGTCGGCGCGGACGCGGTCTGGGACAAGGCCGAGGCCGCGCTCAAGACGGCGGTCGAGGCGGCTGGCTGCCAATACGAGCTCAATCCGGGGGAGGGCGCCTTTTACGGCCCCAAGCTCGAATATGTGCTGCGCGACGCCATCGGCCGCGAGTGGCAGTGCGGCACCGTCCAGGTCGACCTCAACATGCCCGAGCGCCTTGACGCCTTCTTTATCGGCGCCGACGGCGAGAAGCACCGCCCGGTCATGATCCACCGCGCCATGTTCGGCTCGCTCGAACGCTTCACCGGCATCCTGATCGAGCACTATGCCGGTCACCTGCCGCTCTGGCTCTCGCCGGTCCAGGTGATGGTGGCGACCATCGTCTCCGACGCCGACGGCTACGCCCGCGAAGTGCGCGCCGCGCTCGTCCGCGCCGGCCTGCGCGCCGAGGTCGACCTGCGCAACGAGAAGATCAATTACAAGGTGCGCGAGCACTCGGTCACCAAGATGCCGGTGCTGTTCGTGGTCGGCAAGCGCGAGGCCGAGGAACGCACCGTCTCTGTCCGCCGGCTCGGCTCGAAGGAGCAGAAGGTGCTTGGGCTCGATGAGGCGGTCGCCGCGATCGCCCTGGAGGCCCGCCCGCCCGACCAGCGCGGCGGTGCCGAGGCCAAGGCGGCCGCCTGACCGGTCAGCGTATCACCACCTCGATCTGCTTCGCCTCGCCGTTCTTGGTGGTGAAGTCGCGGCTGTAGTTCTTGCCGTGATAGCGGGCGAGCACGGTGTAGCGGCCGGCCGCCAGGATGTGGGTGGGAAGCGCGCCGGCGCTCTCCTTCACCACGCTGCCGTCGGGCGTCATGATGCTCCACCGCGTGTCCGCCAGCGCCTCGCCGCCCGGCTTGTTGACCAGCTTGAAGGTGACGCGCGCGGCGGCGTGGTTGACGGTCGCCTCGGTCAGCTTGCCGGGTTCCACGGTCACGTCGGCGCGCACGATAGCGTTGGCGTCGCCATAGGTGCTGACGA
>CAYVYD010000384.1:0-2196 GCA_964454415.1 uncultured Hyphomicrobiaceae bacterium
GCGCAAATTTGCCGCGCCAACCTCATCCGCACGTGCTCCGTGATCATCTGAATGCTCTGTGTGAAGCCGGTGGCCTCGGCGATGCCCTCGAGGATCGTCGGAAGATCGCGAATGGAAACACGCTCCGCCAGCAAAGTCTGCAAGACCCGCTGGATGCCGGTGATGGTAATCTGGGTCGGCACGATGTCGTCGAGCAACTTCTTCTGGAGCTCCGGCAAATCGTCCAAGAGCATTTGCACCCCGCCATAGGAAAGCAATTCAGACATGTGGGTCTTCAGCGTCTCGGTCAGGTGGGTGGAAATCACCGCCACCGGATCGACAACGGTGTAGCCCTTAAACGACGCTTCGTCCCGCATGCTCGCGTCGATCCACGTGGCGGGCAAACCGAAGGTGGGCTCCGTCGTCTGCGTGCCGGGCAGATCAATTTGACCGCCGATGGGATTCATGACCATGAACTGGTCGACATAGAGCGTGCCGCGGCCGGCCTCGACTTCCTTGATTTTGAGCACATAGGCGTTGGCCGGCAATTGCATGTTGTCCAAAATCCTGACCGGCGGCATGACGAAGCCCATGTCGCCGGCTAACTGCCGACGCAGCGCCTTGATCTGTCCAGTCAATTTGTCGGAGTCGCCCCTGGGGTCATTGATCATGGGTAGAAGACCGTAGCCCAGCTCCATCCGTAATTCGTCCATATGGAGCGCTTCCGAGATCGGCGGTTCCTTGCTTTCGGCCTCGCTCTCTTCCTGCCTGCTGATCTTCGCTTGTGCTTCTTCCGCCTCTCGCTGGTGGCGTTTGTCCGTGAAATAGGCGAGGCCCCCGGCCGTGGCTGCCAGACCGAGAAACGGGATTAGCGGAATGCCCGGAAGCGCGGCCATGACCAGCATCACGAGCGACGACATGCCCAGTGCCTTCGGATAACCGGACAGTTGCTGAAAGAGCGCTTCATCGGCGGCGCCATCGACACCGGCCTTGGAGACCAGCAGTCCAGCCGCTGTTGAAACGATGAGCGCGGGTATTTGAGAGACCAGGCCATCACCCACGGTGAGCAGCGTATAGGTTTGGCCGGCGTCATGCATCGTCAGGTCGTTTTGGCCGACGCCTACGATCATGCCGCCCAAGATATTGATGAAGGTGATCAGTAGGCCGGCGATTGCATCGCCACGCACGAATTTGGATGCGCCATCCATCGCTCCATAGAACGAGGATTCGTTCTCCAAGCGTTTGCGCCTGGCGCGCGCCTCGTCCTCGTCGATGAGACCTGCCGACAGATCCGCATCGATCGCCATCTGCTTGCCGGGCATGGCGTCCAACGTAAAGCGCGCGGCAACCTCCGCTATTCTTCCCGAACCCTTGGTGATGACGACGAAATTGACGACGACGAGGATGGCGAAAACGATGATGCCGATCACAAAATTGCCCTGCATCACGAAGTTGCCGAAGGCTTCGATCACGTGGCCGGCGGCGTCCGTTCCCTTGTGGCCGCCGACGAGAATCAGCCGGGTCGAGGCCAGGTTGAGGGCAAGGCGCATCATCGTTGCGATCAGCAGGACCGTGGGAAACGCGGAGAATTCGAGCGGCGTGTGGATGAACAGCGCCGTCATCAGAATCAGAACCGAGAACGTGATCGATATCGCCAACAGCAGATCGAGCACGCCCGCCGGCATCGGCAGGACCAGCACGATCAATATGGCGATGACACCGAGCGCCAGGCCAATGTCGCCTCGGCCCAGGAGCTCCCTGAATTTACCGAGGCCGAACCCGATGCCGTCCGCGACGCGCGCACTGTTCGGGCGGACCTTGCCTTCGGTCAAAGTCGCGGATGCCTCGCTCACGTTGATCGCACTCCTTGGAGCCTACGGCGTCAAATCATCGTTTCCTGAAGATGGCCCGGAACCGGAACATCCATGCCGTCGTCGGAATATTGCTTGAGCTTGTTGCGCAACGTCCGAATGGAAATTCCAAGGATCGTCGCCGCCCGGGTGCGATTGCCGAGGCAATGGCCCAAGGTTTCCAGGATTAGATCGCGCTCGACTTCGGCAACGGTGCGCCCGACAAGTCCGCGCGAGACGGTTTCCGCCGTCAACGCCGCCACTCCAGCCGGTCCCGCAGCGAATTGTTCCCGATCCAGTGGCGCGCCGTCCGGCGTGCGGATCGCCTGCACATCGATCTGCTCCCCGCCGGCGAGCAGAACCGCCC
>CAYVYD010000385.1:0-2196 GCA_964454415.1 uncultured Hyphomicrobiaceae bacterium
CGCCAGAGAGTTCGCGCAGCGCAATCGGCCGATAAGGGGTACCGGCCGTGGTCCTGTGACTCAGCTGGAATTCGCGCGTGCGGACATCGTCACGAAGGAAATGGTTTTCGTCGCCCACCGCGAAAATCTGGGGCGGGCGAGGGCGACGGAAAAAGCCCGGGCTACGCTCGAGGACGGCGAAAGCTTCGGCGCGGCCATACCGGATTTCATCACCCCCGAATTCGTGCGCGACGAAGTGGCGCGTGGGCGGGCCATCATTCCGGCGAACGTCAATCACCCCGAGTCGGAGCCGATGATCATCGGCCGTAATTTCCTCGTTAAGGTCAATGCCAACATCGGCAATTCGGCGGTAACGTCCTCGGTCGAGGACGAAATCGAAAAAATGGTTTGGGCGATCCGCTGGGGTGCCGACACCGTGATGGATCTCTCCACCGGCCGCAACATTCACACCACGCGCGAATGGATCTTGCGCAACAGCCCGGTCCCGATCGGGACCGTGCCGATCTACCAGGCGCTCGAAAAATGCGACGGCGATCCGGTCGAGCTGACTTGGGAACTCTATCGCGACACGCTGATCGAACAATGCGAGCAAGGGGTGGATTATTTCACCATCCATGCCGGGGTTCGTTTGGGATACATCCACCTCACCGCGGACCGGGTGACCGGGATCGTATCGCGAGGCGGCTCGATCATGGCCAAGTGGTGCCTGGCGCACCACAAGGAAAGCTTCCTCTATACGAATTTCGAGGAAATCTGCGATATCTGCCGGGCCTATGACGTGTCGTTTTCCTTGGGCGACGGACTGCGGCCGGGGTCTATAGCCGACGCTAACGACGCCGCCCAGTTCGCCGAGCTCGAGACGCTCGGCGAACTCACCAAAATCGCATGGGACAAGGGCTGCCAGGTCATGATCGAAGGACCCGGACACGTGCCGATGCACAAGATCAAGGTGAACGTGGAGAAACAGCTAAGGGAGTGCGGCGAAGCGCCCTTCTACACCTTGGGACCGTTGGTCACCGACATCGCACCCGCCTACGACCACATCACCTCGGGGATCGGCGCGGCGATGATCGGTTGGTTTGGCACGGCGATGCTGTGTTACGTGACGCCGAAGGAGCATCTGGGCTTGCCAGACCGCGACGACGTGAAGCAAGGCGTCATCACCTACAGGATCGCGGCCCACGCGGCTGATCTAGCCAAAGGGCATCCGGCCGCGCAGCTGCGCGACGACGCCTTGTCGCGCGCGAGGTTCGACTTCCGCTGGGAGGATCAATTCAACCTCTCCCTGGATCCCGACACCGCGCGCGCCTACCACGATGAGACGCTGCCCAAGGAAGCGCACAAGGTGGCTCATTTCTGTTCCATGTGCGGCCCGAAGTTTTGCTCCATGGAGATCACCAAGCAGGTACGCGACTACGCTGCCCGGTTGAACGACAAGCAAGCCGGCATGGATGAGATGTCGAAAAAGTTCCGCGACATGGGATCCGAGGTTTACGTGGACAGCGCAACCCTGAAGCCATCGGACGCGAAGACTTAACTTCTTCACATTCGTTTGGCATGGGTAGGACCATTCATTACCGTTGGAAGCTCGGCGCCCTGCGACGGAGCCTTGGGTGGGTTTCGTAAGGGCGTTCAGGCGAGCGCCGCAGGTTGGCAATTTTCCCCACTGCTGAAGGAGATCAGAATGCGTCAACGGATCATATCGTTACTCGCCGGCGGCGCGCTCTGCGCCGGGCTCGCCGGGGCAGCTTCCGCCGGCGCGGGCGATCCGGCAGACCCGGCCCGCTTGATTCGGACACTGCATGACCGAGGGTATCATCACATCCAGATCAACGATGATCTCCGCCCCGGCAAACAGGCATTCGCCTGCAAGGGCAACACCCATTTCCGCATCGAGTTCGATCCGTCCGGGAATATCACCGACGTCGATCCGATCGGCGAGTGCTATGGACGCCGGGGCCCCAAGAAGGTCCACGTCCAGGCGCCCTTCGCGGACGTCAAGGTTGGCGAGGGAGTGCGGGTTCGCGCGCCTTTCGTCGACTTGAAGATCCCCTGACGGAACGAGGTCTAGCCCAGGCCCCGCCGCACGCTAATTGGCGTGACGACAAACAACCGGCGCTCATCCGTCGATATGACGAGGGGCGTGCTGCCGAACGGCTCGCCGTCGATTTGAACCGGCACGTCGTCATGCGATGC
>CAYVYD010000386.1:0-2190 GCA_964454415.1 uncultured Hyphomicrobiaceae bacterium
ACAACGCTTTCTACGACCTCGAACGCTTCGGCATCCGCTTCGTCGCCTCGCCGCGCCACGCCGACGTGCTGCTGGTTACCGGGCCCGTGACGAAGAACATGCGCGAGGCATTGGAGCTCACCTACGATGCGACGCCCGATCCCAAATGGGTTGTCGCGGTCGGCGATTGCGCCTTCGATGGCGGACTCTTCGCCGACAGCTATGCCTGCGTCGGCGGCGTCTCCAAGGTCATTCCCGTGAACCTCCACATCCGCGGTTGTCCGCCACGCCCGATCGAGCTTCTGAAGGGGCTGCTCGCCCTTTTTGAGACCGACCACCATGGGAGAGGTTGAGAAGGTGTCAACCCAGTGTCAGTCGTTGTTCGTGGCACTCGGCGCCGTCCGCATAAGTATCGTCTCGCCGGCCTTTCGATGATTTCAGGCATTGATCGCCAAATGTCGAATCTCCGTATTGCACCGTTGAATCGCTGTTGCCCAACCCGGCAGGCGATAGGGCTTGCGACAGGCCAAGCAAAAATTCGCTTCCAGACATAAGAAAATCGATTACGGAACCAGGTGTAAGACGATCGCGCCTGGCGAGCATTCGAATCACCATCTGCCTGCCAGCTAGTGTTCTGTTTTAACTAATATTTCTGAGCATATTCGAACTCTCGGCTACCTTCGCCGGAATTCGACCCGCCGCCCTACGACGTGCTTCCCGAGGCGAAGGAGGCGCTGAAGGCCTGGATCAAGAAACACGGGTTCGGCCGCGTCACGCCGTAGGGAGCTTGAAAAGGCGCGCGGCGGGCGGCTGCTAACGCTCCGCGCGGCCCTTACTGTCCGCGCCCACGTTCAAGGTTGCGAGAGCCGGTTGCGCAGCGCTTCGATGAGGCGTGGCAGGTTCGCATCGTCGGGCGCCATGCGGGCGAGCCGTTCGGCATGGGCAAGCGCGGCCGCGAAGTCTCCTCGATCGCGGTGGAACGCGATCAGCGCTTCGATTGTTTCGCGGTCGCCGGGATGCCGATTGAGGGAGTCGCCCAATACCTTGATCGCCTCCGTGCCCCGGCCGCTCGAATGCAGGCCGACGGCGTAGACATAGGCGTAGCGCGCCTGGTCCGGCGCGAGCTCCGCGGCCTGGCGCAGCTCCGCGAGCGCTTCCTCGGTGCGCTTCGTCCGCGCCAGCGCGAGACCGAGCGCGTGGTGGAGCCCGGCGTGACGCGGCGACGATTTCAGCGCTTCCCGCAATATCCCGATGCCTTCCCCGTCGCGCCAGAGCTGGCGCTTGATGTCCGCCAGGTTGACCGCCGCCGGCGCGAATTGCGGGCTTAAGCGCATGGCCGCTCTCAATTCGGTTTCCGCCTCGGCGAGGCGCCCGCGCCGGGCGAGAAAGGCGCCGAGCGTGGTGCGCGCCTCGGGCCGGTCGGCGTTGAGGCGTTGGGCGGCGATGAATTCGTCCGCGGCGCGCGCGAAGCGGTCGCGGTCCGCCTGCGGCTGGCGCTCGGTGGGAAGCGCCGCGAGAACGGAAACCGCACGGATGCGCACGCCCTTAACCGGATCGGCGAGCAGCGGCGAGACCAGCGGCCAGAGCCGATCGGCGGGGACGCCATCGAGCATGTTGAGCGCGGCGATGCGCACCAAGGGATCGCCGCTGGAGAGGCCGCCGCGCGCCGCGGCGAATGTGGCGCGCGTGATGTTTCCGCTTAATTCGCTTAGCGCGCTGGCCCGCACGAAGGCCGGCGTACCGCCGTCGGAAGCCACCGCGGCGAGCAGCTTGCCGGCGTCGGCCTGGTTGGTCGACGCCGCGTGAAATGCTTCGGCATAGGCCTGATACCCCTTGCGGTCGGGCCCGAACCAGCCTTCGACCGCGTCCGCCGCCCATTTGGCCCCTTTGCCGTGGTGGCAATCGGTGCAGGCGTTGGGCGTGCCGAACTTGACCGAAAGATCCGGCCGCGGCACCCGGAAGCCGTGATCGTGCCTGGTGTCGATCCCCATATAGATGCGGGCCGGCATGTGGCAGGAGACGCAGCCAAGCGCCTCCTTCACGCCGCCATGGTGATGGTGCGCGGCGGTCTTGTACTTGTCCGGCGCATGGCATTGGAGACAAACGCCGTTCCCCGGCGCGCGCAGCGCCGCGCTGTGGGGATCATGGCAATCGCTGCAGGTGACGCCCTTGGCGAACATCTTGCTTTGCTTGAAGGGACCGTAATTGTAG
>CAYVYD010000387.1:0-2164 GCA_964454415.1 uncultured Hyphomicrobiaceae bacterium
GGAGATGGTGAAGACCCCGTGGCCGCCTCAGCGGGCGAGCGGCAGGGCCCGGCCCTCGCGCAATACGGCGTCGGCCGCGCGGGTGTAGCGGCCCTGGGCGTCGTGCAGCACCATGCCGGCGCTCAGCTTGAGCGGCGCGCGGCTGCCCTTGATGCCCTGGACGATGATACGGCTGGCCGGCTCGCCCTTGTGGGGAAACAGGGGATAGACGATGACCGCGCCGAAGCGGCCCTCCAATTGGGCGAGCAGATCGGCGAGCGCGTCGGCGCGGTGGATCAGGGTGAGGGACCCGTGCGGGGCGGCCATCGCGGTGAGGAACCTGATCCAGCGCCCGAGCGCCCCGGCCTCGGCCATATGCGCCCGGGTCTTGGCGGGTACCCGCGGTTTTCGCCCCAGCCCCTCGGTGTGATAGGGCGGGTTGGCGAGGACGTGGTCGAAGCTTTCGAGCGCCAACCCCAGGGCCTCCAACTGGGCGCGCGGCGCGTCCATGTCGCTCTCGACGACGCGCACCCGCCCCTGCAGGCGGTTGACGACGGCGTTGCGCTCGGCCAGCCGGCAGAGCTCGCCCTGAAGCTCCAGCCCCGTTACCCGCAAATCGCCGACGCGGCTGGCGAGCGCGAGCGCCACGACGCCGCATCCCGTGCCCGCATCCAGCGCGTGCTCGCCCCGCCCCTGCTCGGCCGGCACCGCGGCGGCCAGGAACACCGCGTCGATGCCGGCGCGCGGCCCCGACCGCGACTGATGGACCTTGAGCCGTCCGCCCAGAAACGCGTCGCAAGTGGTCTCCGCCGGGCGCGCCGCCCGCACCCTGCGGTCAGGCGGATTCGCTCGTCTGCCCTGCGACATCATCTAGGCCAGCCTCGCTGAGAATGCGGCGCGCCCGCGACCATTGGTCCTGATCGACCAGCACGCGCCGCGGCAGGATGCCGATGGAGCCCTCGACGATGCTCATATTGGCGTCCGCCACCATGTGGCCGACGCCGGCGTCCTTGAGCAACGCCTCGATATAGGACAGCAGGACCGGATCGTTGCTGCGCAACAGCTCCTTCACCCGATATCCTCCTCCGCGCCCTACCCTATTAGACAGGCTATCAGCTTGACGCTGGCACGGCACCTCCGAATATACTGCGCCATCCTGGTTGCAAGTTCTTGGGGGTAAGCGTGGGAGTCGTTGTACCGCTGACCGATGCGAAGGCCGCGCAAGCGAGCCTGAGGCCGCTGCAGGACCTGGTCGCCGACGACATGGCGAGCGTGAACCGGGTAATCCTCGACAAGGCCGTGTCCGACGTCGACCTGATCCCCGAGCTGGCGCGCCATTTGATCAAGTCGGGCGGCAAGCGGCTGCGGCCGATGCTGACGCTGGCGACGGCGCGGATGTGCGGCTATCGGGGCGACGGCCATGTCTGGCTCGCCGCCTCGGTCGAGTTCATGCACACCGCGACGTTGCTCCACGACGACGTGGTCGACGAGAGCGAGATGCGCCGCGGCAAGTCGACGGCGCGCATCCTGTGGGGCAATCAGGCGAGCGTGCTGGTCGGCGATTACCTGTTGGGCCAGGCCTTCAAGATGATGGTGGACGTGGGCTCGCTCGGCGCGCTCAGGATCCTCTCCAGCGCCGCCGCCGTGATCGCCGAGGGCGAGGTTGCCCAGCTCGTCGCCTCCAAGAACACGGCGACGACGGAGGACGAGTATCTCGCCGTCATTAACGGCAAGACGGCGGCGCTGTTCTCCGCCGCCGCCGAGGTCGGCGCGGTGATCGCCGAGCGCCCCAAGACCGAGCAGGCGGCGCTGCGTTCCTACGGCAAGAATCTGGGGCTCGCCTTCCAGCTTATCGACGACGCGCTCGACTATTCGGGCGAGAAGGCGAAGCTCGGCAAGTCCGTCGGCGACGATTTCCGCGAAGGCAAGATCACCCTTCCCGTGGTGCTCTCCTTCCGCCGCGGCAACGACAAGGAGCGTGAGTTCTGGCGGCGGACCCTGCAGGAGGGCGAGCTCGGCGGCAACGACCTCGACAAGGCGATCCGCTACATGGACAAGCACAACGCCATCAAGGACACGATCGAGCGCGCCCGCCACTACGGCGCGATCGCCAGCGACGCCCTCGCCATCTTCCCCGAGAGCGACTACAAGACGGCGCTGCTCGAGGCGATCGCCTTCTGCGTCA
>CAYVYD010000388.1:0-1656 GCA_964454415.1 uncultured Hyphomicrobiaceae bacterium
CGGGCCGGCACGTCCATCACCACATAGGCCAGCATGTCGATCCACAACCGGGCCGGCTCGCTGGGGGTGAGAATGAGGGCGAAGCGGTCGTCGGTCTCTGGGATCTCCTCGAAGGCGCGTTCGAGGGCCGCTTTCAAGATTTCGAGCCGCGCCATCTCCGATCCGCGCCGGTCGGTGGCGTGGTCGATGCTCTCGGCCTCCTTGAGGCGCTCCTGCAGGATGGCTTCGCTCAGCGAGCGGCTCGGCGCCGAATCGCCATGCTTGCTGTCGCGCTTGTCCATCCCGCAGCACCCTTCCCGAACCAGATACGCACTCAAGGGGCCTCCGCGGTCCAGTCTAACACCACATGAATGCGATTGTGCAATCGGACAAGCGCGAACGGGATTAACGGGTGTTTCGGCGAAGCGGAGAGATGGGGAAGACGGCGCAGGCCCGCAGCCGGCGAGGTGCTAAGACTGCTGATTGGCGAGCACGACGCCGGCACGGGCGTCATCAAACCAACGGTCGATGGCCGCGTAAACGTTGGCTTTGACCTTGCCCTTCCACAGATCGACGGTGGTCTGGAGGGCCTCGTCATTGGCGGCGACGAACTTCTCGCGGTTGAAGGCCTCGTCCGCCTCGTTCATGAAATAGTCGGCGGCGACGCCGATCAGCACGCCGACTGCCGCGCCGACCACGGCACCACCGGCCGGCTGGACAGCGGTGCCGGCGACCGCCCCCTGCTCGGCGAGCGCCAGACGGGTGCTGAAGGCCGCGGCTAAGCGGCGCGAAAGCATGCCGAAGCTGCGCGCCATCACCTTGTTCATGACGGGACCCAGCACCAGCGCGCCGAGCGTGCCGCCGGCGGCCGCCTTGCCCATGCCGGCAACGCCGTCGAAGGCGCGGTCCTCCATCAGATAGGTTGGCGCCTTCCACTTCTGGGCGTCCCAGTCTAGGGTGAGATTGGTCATCGCGCCGTCGGCGGGCACCTCTTCGAGGTGGCGGGTGTTGCGCGCCAGAAAGAGCTGCAGGCGCAGATCGCCATTGGCGATGACGCGGCGGTAGCTCTCATGCGCCCGGCGCACCGTGGTCTCCAGGCCGGAGCTGATCACGCGGTCGCGCTGGGCTGGTTTGAGGACCTGCGCCTCGTAATGGCGCATGAAATAGTCCTCGACGTCGCGCTCCACCGCCTCGCTCAGGGAATCGTAGCGGCCCGCCTCGATCGCCCGGTTGGCGGCGGAGGTGAGCGTCTCCTTGAGCACGATGTAGGAGCGTTTCCATTCGAAGAACCAATCGGCATAGGCCTCGACCGCCTGCTCGCGATCCGCGAAGGCGTGGGCGAAGATCGCGTCGATGTCCTCGCTGGCAGCCCGCTTGATGCGTTCGCGCTCGCCGTCCAGCATCAGGATCGTGGCGTTGACGAAGCGGTCGGTCTCCGAGCGACCCGCCACCACCTTGTGCACCTTGCCGTCGACGTCGCGGATGACGAGATCGACGGTTTCCTCGGGCAAGGCCGATTTGACGAAGATCTCGAAGACGCTCTTGTCGGGATGGGTCGCGGCGGTGTGCTCAAGGTGGCGCAGATAGCTGCGGCCATAGGTGGTGGCCAGGCTGAGCAGGCCATAGGCGGCGAGTACAAGCGCGAGCGCGAGCCCCAGGGGGCGCAGAAGGGCGGCG
>CAYVYD010000388.1:1666-2152 GCA_964454415.1 uncultured Hyphomicrobiaceae bacterium
TGCGCCGGGAGCTCCCGGACTTCTTCCGAAGCCACCCGGCCGATGCGCCGGAAGCAGTCTTCGCATCGGGCGTGGGGGGGACGGGCCGCTTGGCAATAGCGTGCTTTTTCGCTGGCATTGGATGATCCCGGTGAATGATCCCGGCTGGCCGCCTCGCGCGGCAGGGCTGCGCTGCGGCGATGGCGAAGCCGCCAGCGCGCGGACATGGTTCCCTTAATATTTAGGGCGTTGGAGGGAAAGAATCCACTCGCGGACGCGTCGTAGGCGCGGGTGGTGAATCAAAGAGGGGAAGGACAAGGCGGGATGATCCCGGCGGGAACGGAGGAAAATGAGGGAATTTCAGGGCGTGAACCGCCGGCGCTGCTGCTGCGGGACTTGGCGGTGTGCGGGCTGAAGGAAGGAGTTTGGGGGACTGGCGAGCTGGCACAGATCCCGCGAGAATCCGGCGCCTATGTTCTGCTGGTGGGACTGGCGGGGCCGCGCAGC
>CAYVYD010000389.1:0-2148 GCA_964454415.1 uncultured Hyphomicrobiaceae bacterium
TGCCCATGGGGCTCAGATCCGCCTCTTCGAAGGGGATCTCGGGCGGCGGCTCGACCCCCAGAAGGCCGGCCGCGTAGGCGATCACGTCCTGGGGCGGCGACGGCTCGTCGTCGGTCACGTTGTATATGGCGCCCGAGCGGTGCTGCGCCATCGAGAGCTCGAGCGCGCCAGCGATGTCACCGACATGGGCGCGGTTGAAGATCTGCCCCGCCTTGACGACACGCCGGGCGCGCCCGGCCTTGAGCGCCTGGATCGCGTTGCGCCCGGGGCCGTAGATGCCGGGCAGGCGGAAGACGTGGACCGCCAGGGCGTGGTCCTCGCCGAATCGGAGCCAGGCCCGCTCGGCCTCCAGCCGCGCCTCGCTGCGCGGCCCGATGGGGCGCGTCTCGCTGGTCTCGTCCACCCAGGCGCCCTGCCAATCGCCATAGACACCGACGGTCGAGAGGTAGCCGATCCACTGAAGGTCGCGGGCGCTTGCGAGATCCTGCCCATGCCATCGCAGCGCCGGGTCCCCCTCCTCGCCCGGCGGGATCGAGACCAGCACGTGACTCGCCCCGGCCACGAGCCCGGCCGCCGCCGGCGAGCGCGCCTCGCCGTCGAAGACGGCGCAATCGAAGCCTTCGCCGCGCGCCGGCGCGCAGCTCTCCTGGCTCCGCGCCGTGCCCGCCACCCGCCAGCCCCCGGCGGCGAGGCGGCGGCCCAGCGTCTTCGCCGTGTAGCCGAGCCCGAAACAGAACAGCTTAGGCATATGCTCACCCCTCCTCCCATTCGCGCCGCACGTCCTCATCCCTCTCGGCGGGCAGCCGCGCCCCACGCAGGCGTGCGAAGCCGGTGGGTTCCATCAGCCGCGCGCTCGCCCACGCCGCCATGGCGCGCACCAAGGGCGAGGGATCGCCGATCAGCGGCTCGACCGCCGCGAGCAGGGCGGGATCGCCCGAATTGCCGGCGGCGATCAGCACGTTCCGCACGAACCGGTCGCGGCCGGTGCGCTTGATCGGCGTGCCGCGATAGCGGGCGCGGAAGGCGGCGTCGTCGAGACCAAGCAGCTTGGCCAGGGGCGCTTCCGCCCCCGGCCGGGCGGCGAGCAACGCCTCGTGCCCCAGGCTTGCGAACTTGTTCCACGGGCAGACCGCGAGGCAGTCGTCGCAGCCGAAGACGCGGTTGCCCATGGCGGCGCGGAATTCGCGCGCGATGTGGCCCTTGTGCTCGATGGTGAGGTAGGAGATGCAGCGCCGCGCGTCGAGCCGGTAGGGCGCGGGGAAGGCGTCGGTCGGGCATACCTCGAGGCAGCGGGTGCAGGCGCCGCAATGGTCGCGCTCCGCCCGGTCGGGCGCCAGCGCCGCGGTGGTGAAGATGCTCCCCAGGAACAGCCACGAGCCGAACCGGCGCGAGACCAGATTGCTGTGCTTGCCCTGCCAGCCGATGCCCGCCGCCTCGGCCAAGGGCTTTTCCATCACCGGCGCGGTATCGACGAAGACCTTGACCCCGGCCCCGGTCTCGCCCTCGAGCCAACGGCCGATCGCCTTGAGCTTCCCCTTGATCACGTTGTGATAGTCGCCGCCCCGGGCATAGACCGAGACCGCCCCACGCCCCCGCCTGGCCAGCACCGCCAGCGGGTCTTCGGCCGGCGCGTAATTGAGGCCGAGGACGACGATGCTTCTCGCCGCCGGCCAAAGCGCCTTGGGATCGCCCCTTCGCACGGCGTTGGCCGCGAGCCACTCCATGCTCCCGTGGCGGCCCGCCGCCAGAAAAGCCGCAAGCCCCTCGGCCGCGCGCGGGATCGCGTCCGGCGTGGTGACGGCGACCGCGTCGAAGCCCTCGGCGCGGGCGCGCTCGAGGAGCGCGCTCTTGAGGTCGGTCCTCGTCTTATCTGGGCGTGTCGAAACCGGTGTCGTCATGATCGATCATTCTATGTCATCGTGATCCCGGAAGACGCGGCCGCGGCTGTCCGGGAACCAGGGGCGGGGCGGCCGAAGCCATCCGCCCTGGGTCCCGGCTCTCGCGGGCTTCGACCCGCTCGGCCGGGATGACATGACATCACGAGACGCGGGACGAAGCCGCGCCAGCGGATCCAGCACAGAGACATTCAAAAATCCGGATCGGCATAGGCCTCCGAGGGCGCGAATCCCGGCACCTTGTCCTCGAGCA
>CAYVYD010000390.1:0-2125 GCA_964454415.1 uncultured Hyphomicrobiaceae bacterium
TCCGAGTGGGAGTCGAGGCCATAGGTGTGACCGAAGGTCTGCTGATACCAGATCGCAAAGACCATGATCACCGCGATGGAGACGATGCCAAGGGCCCACCAGGGGGCGTCCTTGAAGTAGAAGCCCAATCCGTCGGACTCCTTCCTCTTCGCACCGGCTCCGACGTCAGTCGTCACAGACATAGTCGAAGTCCTCCTAAGCTAGGCTTGACGATCTCGCCCTCGCCGCGCCGCCGAGGCGCCGCATCGAGGGCATCGAGGACTCCGGCCTCGGCGGCCCGCACCCGGCGCTTGGCCGCGTTCGCGTGGCTGTGACCGAATGCCGCATCCTCGAACCGGCAGCTTAGCGGCGGATATACACCAATGATAATTGAATATAGCTATAGTTGTTATGCGGATTGCGAATAATTCACGGAATGAATATTTCTTATACACTGCGACTATAAGTGGATTGACCGAATTTCACCGGATCCTTCCGCATTCGACCGCCGCAGGCTGAGAAGGCGCGGCCGCGCGGCGACGCCTATTTATTTTCGTTTTCTATATAAGATATATATGATTCCCATTTCCCAAATAAATACGGGAGGTGTATCCCGGTTGGCGAGGTCCGGAGGCCGGAACCGCGGGCACACCGCCGCCGCCGGGATGAGGGGTTTGCGGCGTGATTGAGTGCTTTGGCGCGTGACCGCTTTGGGGCGTAGATGAATCTCAACCAACTCCGCTTCGCCATGGCGATTGCCGAGACCCGTTCGTTCAGCCAGGCGGCTGAGCGCTGCAACGTGACGCAGCCCACGCTCTCCAACGGCATCCGCAAGCTCGAGACCGAGCTCGGCGAGCATCTGTTCGAACGAACCACCCGCAAGGTCGAGTTGACATCCTTCGGCGCCCGCATCCTGCCCCTCGTGAAGGCCGTGCTCGACGCGCGCGCGGAGCTAGAGAAGGGCGCCGCGGCGCTGCTCAACCCGCAACAAAAATTCCTTCGTTTGGGTCTTTCCCCGCTGATCAATCTGCGGCTCCTCACCCGGGTGCTCGAGCCCTACCAGCGCCAGCATCGAACGGTGGAGTGCTTCTTCAAGGAATGTTTCCTGGACGCCCTGGAGCAAAGGCTGGACGAGGGCCAGCTCGACGTCGCGTTCCGGCCGGTCGACGCCGACCAACCGCCCAAGCTGCACCACGAGCAGTGCCCATTCTACGAGGAACAGCTCTATTTCCTTCCCCGCTCCGGAAAAGCCTTCGAGGCCGCCGACCGGGGGCCGGTGCTATTGGAGGCGGTCGCCGAGGAGACCTTCGTCCTGACCCAGGACGGCTGCGGGCTCGCGCCGGCGACGCGAAAACTGTTCGCCGACAACGGCCTGGAGCTCAAGGAATACCCGGGTCAGGCGATCGAGTATCAGGTGCTCCAGGAATGGGCGGAACTGGGAATTGGCGCGGCGATCGTGCCCGAGAGCAAGATCTCTCCCGGCAACCGGAAAAGCGCCCGCCCGCTGATCACCGCCCGCGGCGTCCCGGCCCTGATGCGCTACGAGGCGGCCTGGAGGAAGCGCGCCCGCCACGCCCCCCACGTGAGCGAGCTGCACGCCCATTTCCGACGCGCTGTCCCGCGGCTGATCGACGGGTTCGCCGCCTGAGCGCGGCGCGCGCAATCTTTCCGCCAATTATCCACAATTTATCAATGCATTTGTGCCCATCTATCGATAACGACAGAGAGGTGCCGAATGCCCAATTCCGATCACGCGGCTGGGACGTTGGCGGCCGCCGCCGCCGGTTCCGCCGCGCCGCGGCCGGCGGACAGCCCCGGCGGTCAACAACAGCCCCGCGCCCAGGCCGGCCAAGGCGCCGTGCCGGGCTCGCGCGCCGAGCTGCTGGGCCTCGTCGCCGAGGCCATCGCCAGGCTCTCCGCCCGCGGCATCGCCAGGGACGATCTGGAGCCCCTCCACCGGCTACGGGAGGCGATCGGAGGGCTGGCGCCCTCGGGCTTCGACGCCTCCAACGAGCGCCGGCGCAACGAGCCGGCGAGCGAGGTGCTGCTGGCGCGCGCATGCGCCATCATCGACCTCTTCATCCTCGCCGGCGCGACGCCGGAGGAGGCGACCCAGGCGGTGACCCGCCAGCTCAACGCCACCGGC
>CAYVYD010000391.1:0-2121 GCA_964454415.1 uncultured Hyphomicrobiaceae bacterium
GTGGATCGGCGCCGTGAACCAAGCTCCAAGAGGAGAGAGAGAATATGACGCGATTGCGTTTTGAGGTCTGCGTGATACCTATAGCGCTGCTGCTGATCTGCGGCTCGAGTCTCGAGGTGGCAGCCGCACCTCCCGCCAGCCAGACGACCACGGGTTGGAGCAGAGCGTGCAAGGAATGCCGTGATAAGTGCGACGCCGACTACCCGAAGGGAGGCGGACCCCTCATCACCTGCAGGAAGCTCTGCAAGCTGGGTGGGAGC
Organism: uncultured Hyphomicrobiaceae bacterium; assembly: GCA_964454415.1. Classification (GTDB taxonomy): domain Bacteria; phylum Pseudomonadota; class Alphaproteobacteria; order Rhizobiales; family Methyloligellaceae; genus JAJFHN01. Next base: position 261 of record CAYVYD010000391.1, read on the forward strand.
TGCAAATCGGCCGTGCAGTCAACAACCCCAGGCACGACCACCACCGTGCCCAACACCGCGGCGCCCGGCGCAAAAACTCAATAACAGGGGAAAAGGCCGGCGAGGGTGACGGGCCTACAAGGTTTCGATGGCCGCGGGCTCATTGAATACGGGCCGGTTCATCTCGCGCGTCACGGGCCAGCATTGTAGCCAGTTGTCGGGACAGGGTCTGAGAAGCGAGGCTTCGCCCTCATCGAGCCAGGCATCAATCTCAGCCATCGCTTCCCGTCGTCATCACCGGCCTCGCGCGCCCGTCCCTTTCTCGTCACCGCCGGGCTTGTCCCGGCGGTCCAATTGGGCGGCGCGGCAGGCGCGGCGCCCCGGACCTCTCTCCTTCGTCACCGCCGGGCTTGTCCCGGCGGTCCAATAGTGCGGTTGCGGCAGGCGCGGCGCCCCGGCCCGCTAGGCCCTATTGACCGATAGGCCCTATTGGATGCCCGGGACGAGCCCGGGCATGACGAGGAAGGCGGGTGAAGAACACTCAACCGTCATCACCGGCCTCGTGCCGGTGATCCAATGGGGCGGTTGCGGCAAGCGCGGCGCCCCGGACCGATGGGCCCCAGCGGATGCCCGGGACGAGCCCGGGCGCGACGAAGCAACGAAGCCCGGGTGACAGCCGGAGCAAATCAGGGCATGAGGGAAGGAACGAGGGAACGGGCGCGCCATGCCGCGCCGCGTGAAACGCCCGATGAAACGATTGAGCCTGTTCGAATTCGAGGACCTTGCCTGGCTGCCGCGCATCTGGCGGGACCAGATCACCGAGCTGCTGCATTACCAGATCGCCTCGCGCGGGATCTATCGCGCCATCGTGCCGCTCATCGTCGAGACGCTGGAGACGGCGGGAAGCGCGCGGATCGTCGATCTGGGCTCGGGCAGCGGCGGCGACATCGCGGCTCTGCAGCGCGCGATCGCCGAAGCGCGCGGCGCCGAAGTGCCCGTCCTGCTCTCCGACAAGTTTCCCAATCTCGAGGCCTTCAAGCGGATCGAACGGGCGACCGCGGGGCGTGTCGGCTACATCGCCGCCCCCGTCGACGCCACGCGGGTGCCGGACGGCGTCACCGGATTGCGCACCATGTTCACCGCCTTCCACCATCTGCCGCCCGCCCTCGCCGCCAAGATCCTGGGCGACGCGATGGGCTCGCGCGCGCCGATCCTGATCGCCGAATTCACCGAGCGCACCCTCTTCAACGTGGTCCGCGCCGCCCTGCTCGGCCCCTTCATCGCGCTGTTCGACTCCGCCTTCATCCGCCCGTTCGGCTGGAGACGCCTGCTGTGGACCTATCTCTTGCCGGTGACGCCCTTGCTCTACACCTGGGACGCCGTCGCCTCCCACATCCGCACCTATTCGCTTGCTGAGCTCGACGAGCTGACCGCGGCGGCCACGGACAAGGCCTATTCCTGGCGGGCGGGGCAACTGCCGATCGAGGAGACCGGCGGCCACCTGCTGAAGGCGGGCGGCCACCTCACCTATCTGATCGGAACGCCCCGGGGGCCGGCCGGGGAAGCCGCCACCGGCGCCGGACGCCATGCCGACGGAGCGTAGCGGATGCCCGGAACAAGTCCGGGCATGACGAGGAGGGTGGATGAGGAACACTCAACCGTCATCACCGGCCTCGTGCCGGTGATCCAATAGGGAGGTTGCGGCTGACGCGGCAGCCGGTCCCCTAAGGGCCCCAGTGGATGCCCGGGACAAGCCCGGGCATGACGGGAGAAGTGCAGAACGCCGGAGTCCGTACCGATAGGCCCTATTGGATGCCCGGGACGAGCCCGGGCATGACGAGGAGGGTGGATGAGGAACACTCAACCGTCATCACCGGCCTCG
>CAYVYD010000392.1:0-2080 GCA_964454415.1 uncultured Hyphomicrobiaceae bacterium
TCCACGGTCACGTCGGCGCGCACGATAGCGTTGGCGTCGCCATAGGTGCTGACGACGTGATAGACGCCCGCATTGAGGCGGATGATCAGCCCCGGCTTGGCGTCGCCGATGATCTTTTCCCGGTTGCCGAACTGGTCTGCGTCGTCGCCGAAGATGTCGTAATGCACCGTGTTGGGGGGGAGCGCGGTGCCGTCGGCGAGTGCGGCTCCCAGCCGCAGGCCGCCGGCGTTCAGCACCAGTGTCTCCTTGACCGGCCCGCCGCCGCGCACCGTCACCATCTTGGTGAGGTGGGAGAGCCCGTAGGCGGCGTTGACCAGGTAGCGCCCCGGCGCCAGCTCGGTCGTCGGCGCGGCGTCGCGGAAGGTGTTGAGCAGCTTGTAGCGCCCGTCGACGCCGGGCTTCGAATCGAAGATGCGCCACACCAGGCCGTGCTTGATCTCGGGGCCTGTCTCGGTGAGCAACGCGTGCAGGTTGAGGGCGACGGGTGCCGCCGCCGCCGCGGTCCGCTCGTTCTCCTCCGCATTGGACCTCGCTTCGGCCGGCGCCGGGGTCTCGATGGCGCCGGTCTCCTCCGCCTCGGCCTCGACGTCGCCGGGCTCCGCTCCCGCGTCGGCCCCGTCATCGGCCCCGTCGTCGGCGAGCGCGGCGAGTTCGCCGCCCTTCGCCCGTTGCGGCGCCGCCTCCTCGGGGGCCGCCCGCGCGCTCGCCGCCGCCTGCGGCGGATTCAGCGCCAAATCGACCGTCTTTTCGAGCGCCGCCTCGAGCTCGCCCTCGCTGGTCGCCGAGGTGAACGTCCCGCCGGTGTTCTCCGCCACGCAGGCGAGCCCCTCGAGCGCCGCCTTCTCCTTGCGGTCGAAGGCGATCGTGTGGATGGTGAGGCCCCTGGATTTGGCCTTGACGTCGGAGGCCGCCTGGCAGGGGTCGCCCTTGCAGTTGTCGAGCCCGTCGGCGATCAGGATGATGCTGGCCCGCTGCTTGTCGCTTTCGGCCGCCTTCGCCCCCTCCTCGAGCGCTGCGGCGATCGGCGTCGAGCCCTTGGGGCGGATGTCATCGACGATCTTGGCAAGCTCGGCGGCCTTGTGTTCGCCAACCGGCAGCAGGGTCTCGATGTCGCGGCAGCCGGCCGATTGGCGGTGGCCGTAGGCCATCAGGCCGAACCGGCTGGTCTTCTCCAGCCGCTTGGCCTGCTTGGCGAGCAGGTCGCGCGCGCTGACGATCTTGTTGATGCCGTCGATCTGTCCCCACATGCTGCGCGAGGAATCGAGGATCACCAGTATATTGGGCTTGTCCGCCGCGCTCCCCTGGGCGTGAAGCGCCGTCGCGGTGGCTGCCATGAGGACGATCGGCAGGGCAAGACCCGCGAGCGCCGCCGCGAGCGGCCGGACAAGGCTCCTGGGATCTGCCTTCGAATTCCTCGTCATGCCGCTCGATTGGAGAATGGGTGCCATTGGACATGAGGTTCCACGATCCGCTTGGGCGCTCGCCCTTCGCGTTTCTGCCCCCCGCGGCGCGGGGATCGGCTTGAGCCGCCGGGTACGGCGCCAAGGATAGCCTTCACCCGGCACAGCGTCCACCGCGCCGCGCCGGGCGGCGAGGGGCGGCGGGAGGGCGCGCTCCCAGCCCCATTGTCGGCCCTTCGCGCATGCGCTAGGCAGTGAATTCCGCGCGCCATCAGGAGATCGCAACACGTGTTTTACGATGCGCTGACCAACGCCCACGGCCTCGCCCACGACCCCTTCAAGGCGCTGGTCGCGCCGCGGCCCATCGGCTGGATATCGACCCGCTCGCGCGCGGGCGTCGTCAATCTGGCGCCCTACAGCTTCTTCAACGCCATCGCCACCAATCCCCATTACGTGATGTTTTCCTCCGCCGGACGGAAGGATTCGGTCCGCAACGCGGAGGAGACGGGCGAGTTCGTCTGTTCGCTCGCGACCTACGACTTGAGGGACCAGGTGAGTGCGACCTCGCGTCCCGTCGGGCCCGAGGTCGACGAGATGGCCCTGGCCGGGCTGACGCCGGCGCCCTGCCGGCTGGTCAAGCCGCCGCGGGTCAAGGAATCGCCCGTCGCCTTCGAATGCGA
>CAYVYD010000393.1:0-2052 GCA_964454415.1 uncultured Hyphomicrobiaceae bacterium
ATGCCTAGTCTCGTGGGCTCGGAGATGTGTATAAGAGACAGGCTCATGCCGCGCCGGCCCACATAGTCTTCGCGGAAGGCCCGGAAGCCGCGGCGCCGGGTGAGGAGGGCGAGGCGCAGCGCCACCATGTAGAGCGCGCGCAAATACGCCTGGACCGCGCGCGGGGCGCGGGCATAGACGCGTTTTTCGGCGATCCAGAAGGGATCGAGCGTGGTGGGGCGGTAAAGCGCGAGCGCCAACAGGCCGCCGGGGCGGACCATTCGAGCGGCGGCGGCGAGCGCGCCCGAAAGGTCGCCGGTGTGATGCAGCACGCCCCAGGAATAGACGATGTCGAATTGGCCGAGGCGGGTGGAGTCGAGGTCGAAGACGCTTCTCTCCTCGAGCGACCAAGCCCCGTCCTCGGCGAAGCGGGTCAGCACGGCGCGCGCGGCGGCGACGGAGGCGGGGTCGATGTCGACGCCGGTGACGCGGCCGGCGCCGAGGCGGAGTGCCGCGAGCGCGTGCAGCCCCGAGCCGCAGCCGATGTCGAGAAAGCTCGCGCCCTCGAGCTGGCGCGGCTCGATCAGCTTGGTCAATCCCTCCTCGGCATGGGCCACCGCCCGCTCGTCGAGACGGCGGGCGAAATCGGCCCAGTTCTCGCCGAAGGCGAAATGGCTTTCAACGCGGGTGAGATCATCCTTCATTGCCGCGCCACAATAAAGCCAACCGGGCCGCGAACAAGGGCGCTCGAGGGGTGCGGCCCCACCGCATGGGCGCACACATGGGCGCACTTGCCCGCCCGCATCGCCCGCCGCTAAGGTCCCGCCATGACAGGAAACATCAAGGACGAGATGCGCATCGCGCTCGCCCAGCTCAATCCGCTGGTGGGCGATCTCGATGGCAATGCGGAGAAGGCGCGCCGGGCGCGCGGCCAAGCGGCCGAGTCCGGCGCCGATCTCATCGTCCTCTCGGAGCTCTTCATCACCGGCTATCCGCCGGAGGATCTGATCCTCAAGCCGGCCTTCGCCGCCGCCGCCCGCGACGAGGTGGAGCGGCTTGCGAAAGATACCGCAGACGGCGGCCCGGCCATTATCGTCGGCACCCCTTGGGCGGAGGACGGGAAAGTCTTCAACTCGGCCGCCTATCTCGACCGCGGCCGCGTCGAGGCGCTGCGCCACAAGGTCGACCTCCCCAATTACGGCGTGTTCGACGAAAAGCGCGTGTTCGCGCCCGGCCCGATGCCGGGGCCGGTCAATATGCGCGGCGTGCGCGTCGGCGTGCCGATCTGCGAGGACATCTGGCACGAGGAGGTCGCCGAGTGCCTGGCCGAGACCGGGGCCGAGCTCCTGATCGTGCCCAACGGCTCGCCCTATAGCGAAAGCAAGTTAGACGTGCGGCTGAACCATGCCGTCTCGCGGGTCGCCGAAACCGGCCTGCCGCTGCTCTACATCAACCAGATGGGCGGACAGGACGAGCTCGTCTTCGACGGCGCCTCCTTCGCGCTCAATCCGGGGTCTGGCCTGGCGCTGCAGATGCCGGCCTGGGAGGAGGGTGTCGTGGTCTCTGACTGGCGGCGCGAGGAGGGCGCATGGGTCTGCGCCAAGGGCGCCATGGCGGTGCTCGAGGAGGCGGACGAGGCGCATTATCTCGCTTGTGTCACGGGCCTGCGCGACTACGTCGTCAAGAACGGCTTTCCCTCCGTCGTGCTGGGGCTTTCGGGCGGCATCGATTCGGCGCTGACGGCGGCGATCGCGGCCGACGCGCTGGGAGCCGACAAGGTGCGCTGCGTCATGCTGCCCTACCGCTACACCTCCAATGCGAGCTTGAGCGACGCCGCCGAGATGGCGGAAAATCTCGGCTGCCGTTACGACATCGTGCCAATCTACGAGGCGGTCGACGGGCTGGCGGCGAGCCTCAAGCCGGTCGCCGACGGCGACGGCACGGGGACGGCGGAGGAAAACATCCAGTCCCGCGCCCGCGGCACCATCCTGATGGCGCTCTCCAACATGTACGGCCCCATGCTGGTGACCACCGGCAACAAGTCGGAGGTCTCGGTCGGCTACGCCACGCTCT
>CAYVYD010000394.1:0-2033 GCA_964454415.1 uncultured Hyphomicrobiaceae bacterium
GCGGTGCTGCCACCCTGGCCAGCGCCGACACGATCCTCGCCCTCCAGATGCAAGACGAAACCGAACGGCGCAAGCGTCAGGCGGTCAACCGCGGCACGCGCATGCTCGACCTGCTCGACGAGCTCAAGGTCGGCCTGTTGGGCGGGGGGGTGCGGGACGGCAACCTGCGGGAGCTGGAGCGCGCGGTCGAATCGGAGCGCAACCGCTTGAACGATCCGCGGCTCGATGACGTGCTCGATCAGATCGCATTGCGGGCGAAGGTAGAGCTCGCCAAGCTGATGAAAATCGCCTCCTAGTGCCCGCCTGCCGGGCCGCCGTGCCTCGCGGGGCGACCGCTCCCCTCACATCATTATGCCGTCATCCGACTCTGATTTCTTGACTTGCATTCGTACTTCCGTAAATACGGAGCACGATTTCTGAGGGGCTGGGATACCGAATCGAATGGATTGTGGTCAGTCTTGGCGAAGCGGAAGGCGACGCTCGAAGAGGAAATCATGAGCCGTAAGGACCAACTTCCCAACGGCTATAAACCGTCGGAAGACGAGCCGTTCATGAACGCCCGCCAACGGGCCTATTTTCAGAAGAAGCTGCTGGCGTGGAAGGAGGAGATCGTCCGGTCCAACCGGGAGACGATCCTCAACCTGCAGCACGATTCGGCCAAGCACGCCGACATCGCCGACCGGGCCACCTCGGAGACCGACCGGGCGCTCGAGCTGCGGGCGCGCGACCGGCAACGCAAGCTGATCGCCAAGATCGACGATGCGCTCGCCCGCATCGACGACGGCACCTACGGCTATTGCGAGGAGACCGGCGAGCCCATCAGCCTCAAGCGGCTCGACGCCCGCCCGATCGCGACGCTGAGCGTCGAGGCGCAGGAGATGCACGAGCGCCGCGAACGCGTCTACCGCAACGATTAGGGAGTTTCCCGCACTCCGGTCATGGGTCGTGGCCGGAGCCCGTCTTCGGGCTCGCCTCCGGCGAGGCCCGGGGGCCGCTTCTCGCCGCTTGCTTCCCAAGTCCCGGCCGCGGCCTTCGGCCGCTTCTCGCCGCTTGCTTCTCAAGTCCCGGCCGCGGCCTTCGGCCGCTTCTCGCCGTTTGGCCAATGCCTTTATCCCGTCGTCATCCCCGCATGGGCGGGGATCCAAATGGGCGGTTGCCGCCGAACACACGGGCCGCCGGGTCATTCGCTCGCGCGGCGAGCGCCTGCGACCCGATCCAAACGTGGTGCGGGCCGCCGGGCCGGTATGGAGTCCCGCCTTCGCGGGGATGACGGAAAAAGGGGGATGACGGCGCAAGCCTGCGCTGGTCTCCGGGCCCCGCGGCCGCGCCGGCCCGCCAACGACGGCGGACCGGGGACGGGTCGCTTAGAACGGCAGCAGGATATCGAGGATCTGCTGGCCGTAGCGCGGCTGCTGGACGTCGGTCAGCCGCCCCTTGCCGCCATAGGAGACGCGGGCCTCGGCGATCTTCGAGATCGGAATCGTGTTCTCCGAGGTGATGTCCTCGGGGCGCACCACGCCGGCCACGATCAGATCGCGTTTCTCGAAATTGACGCGGATCTCCTGGCGTCCCTCGATCACCATGTTGCCGTTGGGCAGCACCTGGGTGACGACGGCGGCGACGCGGGTGGTGATCTTCTCCTGGCGCTCGATCGAGCCCTTGCCGTTGGCCTCGCCGGCGCTCTCTATGCTCACCAGATCGTCGACGTCGGCGCCCTTGGGCAGCAAGTGCTTCAGCCACCGCTCGTAGCCCGCGATCTTGCCGTAGGCCTCGGACTCCTTGGCGTCGCGGTCGCGGCTCAGCTCGTTGTCGAACTGCGCCTTGTCGGTGATGTCGACGAGCACGGTCAGAATGTCGCCGACGCGGGCGGCGCGCTGGTCCTTGAAGAAGGCGCGTGAACCGCTGCGCCACAGCGAGTTCGAGTTGAAGGTGGGGGGCGCGGGCACCGGCATCGGCATGCTCACGGGTTGGTAACCCGGCTGGGTGACCGGATTTTCGATGGCCGTGAGCGCCGGTTCCTCGCCGACGTGGCC
>CAYVYD010000395.1:0-2025 GCA_964454415.1 uncultured Hyphomicrobiaceae bacterium
TCCGCCTGTTCACGAGCTTTGACAACTTGGCTGCAGCGTTCTGTTCGAACCTTGGGGGAGCCGGCACGCCGAATTCGTGCGGCACCGAGCGCTTCGAGACCACCATCGAGCTGCCGCGCCACCTGCAATTGGGCTTGGCGTGGAAGGCGATGGAGAACTGGGAGCTCTCGTTCGACATCGAGTGGACCAACTGGTCCGACGCCTCCGGCTTCGGCACGCCGCTCATCATCAACCTGACCCAGTCGCAGAACGGCAACAACGCGGCCTTCGGCGCCGGCGGCGCCGGCGTCCAGGGCCTGCTCTGTCAGGCCGGCGTTTGCGGCATCGACCAGATCTTCGTCGCGGCCGACGCGCAGGACACGCTGACCTACCGCGTGGGCTCCAAGTATGACCTCAACCAGACGGTCTCGCTGCTGGCGGGTTACGCCTTCGACGAGCAGTTCATGCCGAACCGGACGCAGAACCTGATCTTCTACTCGTCCGACCGGCACTGGCTGACGGGCGGCGTCGAGCTCAACGTGCCTTCGGCGATGGGCCTGTGGAAGCTCAATCTGGGCGGCCAGGTGATCTTCTACGAGGACAACACCATCGGCGGCAGCCAGAACGCTGGCGGCCTCGGTCCGTCGGCTGGCGTGGGTAACGTCTTTAACCCCGGCCAAGGTCCGGCCAACGCGGTGGCTTTCGGCACCCAGCAGAACCCGTACGAGATCGGCGGCGAGATCTGGACCGTCGGCCTGGGCGCCACGCTCTTCTTCGGAGGAACCGAGGCTCCCCCGGCGATGAAGTAGCCGGACGGCAAGAACCAACAAGGCAAGGCGGGCGCCCTCGGGCGCCCGCTTTTTTTTGCGCGCCGGCGGGCTCGCCGCCGGTTTTATGGCGTCATGCCCGGTCCGCCGCCGGTTTTCCGGTGTCCGCCGACCCGCCGCCGCCGCCGCTACGGCGGGGTCTCGTCCCTTCCCGCGTCATGCCCGGGCTTGTCCCGGGCATCCAATAGGGCCTATCGGTCAATAGGGCCTAGCGGTCCGGGGCGTCCGCGCCTGCCGCAACCTCCCTATTGGATCACCGGCACGAGGCCGGTGATGACGGTTGAGTGTTCCTCGCTTGCCTGTTCCAATCGTCATGCCCGGGCCCGTCCCGGGCATCCACTGGGGCGCTGGTCTTTCGCGCGGGATTCCGCGAGTTCGAGCCTAAAGCGTCACCTTCGGTTCGTGGCCGTTGATGAGGCGGTAGAGGTTCGAGATGTTGCGCACGATGACGAGCGCGGCCAGCCCGCCGAAGAGCTGAATGTAGGGCCATTGATCGAAGGCGATCAGGGAGAACGGCACCAAAACGACGGCGACGACGGAGGCGAGGGTGGCGTAACGGGTCACGAGCAGGGTCAACAGCCAGACGAGACCCATGATCAGCGCCGATTGGGGATGGAACCACAACAGCGCGCCGAAATAGGGGGCGATGCCGCTGCCGCCGCGGAACTTGGCGAAGATGGGGTAGAGGTGGCCCAAAAAGGCGCCGAAGGCGCTCAAGATCCCCATGTCGATGTCCCAGGTGGCGGAAGGCAGCGCGGCGGCGAGGAGCCCCTTCGAGATGTCGCCGGCAAGCGCCATGGCGGCGAGGCCCCTGTGGCCCGCGGCCAGGAGGTCGAGGACCCGCAGCTTGCCGTCCGGCGACTCGGGCACCTCCTCGGCGTGGGAGAGATGGTTCATCATCCGGGCGAAGGGGATGGAGCCCAGCAAGTAGCCGAAAGCGAGCGCGATCGCGTAGCTGTCATAGGGGGAGGGAAGCAATTGCGCGGTGTGGAAATCGGGCATGGTGCGGCGCCTTGGCTGGGGTGAGCCGGTCCGATCGGCCGGCGGGGACCGGAGTCAATCGCGGTTTGGGTGGGTTGTAGGCGGCGCGGTGGCCGCGATCAAGGGTTAGTGCTGGAGGGGCGGGTGTCCGTCCCCGTGCGGGCGGTTTTTACATTCCCTGTAGGGCCTTCGGCTCTCCACGCCTCTTGATTACATTCCCTGTCGCGGATCCGCTGCG
>CAYVYD010000396.1:0-2011 GCA_964454415.1 uncultured Hyphomicrobiaceae bacterium
GCGGGCGAACGCTGACGCCCGCCCACCGCGTAGAGGTAGACCGTCCGATCGAATTCGAGCTCCTCGATTGAGATGCTCTTCAGATTGCTGGTTGTGTGCGCGGTTTGAGGCAAGATCCCGACGCCGACATCGGCCTCGAGGAGATCGATGAGATCCTGGTCCGATGCGACGACATTGCTTGAGCTCACGACGATGCCGCGTGATGCCAACAGGTCACTCAATTCGTCAGCCTGTTCGCAGTAACCGCGCATCAGCAGTCTCAGTTGCGACAGCTCGTCGAGACGGATCATGTCCTTTTTCGACAAGGGGTTCGCGACATTGATCACCAGTCTGTACCCTTCGTCGAAAAGCCGCCATTTGTCGAACCGCTCCCAATGCTGCGCCAGCGGGCCCGCTACGGCAAGCTCCGAGGTTCCATTTTTGAGTGCGTCGGCAATTTCATCGGCGGAGCCCCGGAAAAACTTCAGCTCCAGGCCCGGAAATGCGTTCAACAACTCCGTCAGCGGGTGCACCAAAATCGCGAGATTGATGGTGGACGAAAGCGCCAGGTGAAGCGGCGAGCAACTCCCGTTGTGAAATGATTCCGCAAGCGTCTTGGCGGCGAGCGCGCTGTCATAGGATTGTTGGAGAAGCGGCAACATCAACCGGCCAAGTTCGGTCAAGTGCGTGAGCGAGCGTTCTCTCCGAAACAAAAAGCCGCCGAGCTCGTCCTCGAGTTTTCCGATCGCCCGGCTCAGCGAGGGTTGGGCGACATTGCACTCTTCGGCGGCGCGCGTGAAATTGAGTGTCCTCGCGACGGCGAGAAAATACCGGATTTGGTGCATTTCCACGGCAGGAAAGACCTTGAACGCGAGGATCCAAACGGATCCGACAGCCCAATATCGACGAAAAACTATAATTCCGACCAAACCTGCTCGCTATCGAATTTTGTGCGGATTGGAACTGCTTGACCCGTTGGCGAGACGTGGGACGCGAAACCGCCAGCCGGTCAGATGTCGGAAAAACTGCGATGGCGCCGCCCCGCCTTGATCCCATTCGTTTGAACGGGGCCAATGCGCCCGCGCGAACACCCGGTCAGGCTTGCGGCTTTTGCTGCTCTTCTGGCGGGAGGCCGGCGCCTCCGTTCAAGCCGTCGAACGCATTGACCAAATCGTCGATCGCCATGCGCCTGCGGTAATCCGGATCGATGTATCGCGTCACGACGCGTCCGTCGCTGCCGACGATGAATGTTGCGGGAATTGGCAACATCCAAGCTTCGTTTCCTTGGTAGGACGCCAGATTCCAGCCGGCCTCGTGAATCATTCGTCGCATCTCCTCACCGACCCAGATGGCAAGATTCAGCGAAAGCGCATAACCATTGTCCAGATCGGACAGGATCGGATAAGGAGCCTCGGCATCTGTCTTCAGGGTCTGCGTGTAGCGGCGCCGATCGGGCGTGATGGCGACGATTTGGCCGCCCTTGCTCGTTACGCGGTCGTGCACTTCAGCGAGGGCGTTCGCATTGATCCGACAGTAGGGGCACCAGTGCCCGCGATGAAACGCCACGGCGACGGGACCCTTGCTAAGCATCTGTTCGAGGCTAAGTAGGCGTCCATCCTGATCCGGCAACACGAAGGGAGGCATGGTCTCGCCGGGCGCCGGCGCCGCCTCGCCGGCATTGTTGTCCTGCAGCCTGGTCACCAGCCTGTCGACGGCCTCCGCAAAAGTGCTGTCCAACGAACGAACGGCGTCAGCAAACTTTTGCAATTTGACGCCGAGCGGCGCATCCATGGCGCGCGACTCGCGAAAAGCCGCTTCGAGCACTTCAGCGAATGAGTCCGATGACATCCGCCAATCTCCCGAAATAAATCGATCGGTGGATTCGGCCTCGACCTGGAATTCGTTGGGTCGTTGCAACCCGCCTCACATGGAGGAAATTACATGTCTTCGAATTCCAGGAGAATATGGAAATTGCGTGCGGCTCGCCGGGAGCTTTCTCCGGCGGCAAACGACTGCGATCACGACCGCCGTG
>CAYVYD010000397.1:0-2003 GCA_964454415.1 uncultured Hyphomicrobiaceae bacterium
AGCCGCCATGCGCGCGGGCGTGCGGTGCCGAGGCGAATGTGTCAGCTTGGTACCCACATAGCAAGAAGGCATGATGGCCGGGCACAAGGGCCGCACCGGACGCGGAGGGATTGAGACATATGAATATCGGTTTTCTCGGATTGGGCATCATGGGAGCCCCGATGGCGGGGCATCTGATCGACGGCGGCCACAAGGTCTCGAGCGCCGTTCACCGCACGCCGGCGCCCGGGGATCTGGTGGCCAAGGGGCTGCAGGTTCTGGCCTCGCCCAAGGCCGTCGCCGAAGGGGCGGAGGTCGTCATCACCATGGTCTCAGACACGCCCGACGTCGAGGACGTGCTGTTCCGGGAAGACGGGATCGCGGCCGGTCTCGCCCCCGGCAAGACGGTCGTCGACATGAGCTCGATCTCGCCGCTCGCGACCAAGGCCTTCGCCAAGAGGGTCGCCGAGAAGGGCTGCGACTACGTGGACGCGCCGGTCTCGGGCGGCGACGTCGGCGCGCGAAACGCGACGCTCACCATCATGGCGGGCGGCCCGGACGCCGCCTTCGCCAAGGTCAAGCCGCTGTTGGAGCTGATGGGCAAGACGATCACCCATATCGGCGGTACCGGCGACGGCCAGACCGCCAAGGTCGCCAATCAGATCATCGTGTCGCTCACCATCCAGGCCGTGAGCGAGGCCCTGGTGTTCGCCTCCAAGGCGGGCGCCGACGTCAAGGCCGTGCGCCAGGCGCTGATGGGCGGGTTCGCCGGCTCGCGGATCCTCGAAATCCACGGCGAACGCATGATCGCGCGCGACTTCGATCCGGGCTTCCGCATCTCGCTGCAACAGAAGGACCTGGCGATCGCGCTCTCGGGCGCGCGCGAGCTCGGCGTGGCGCTCCCCGGCACGGCGGGCGCGCAGCAACTGCTCAACGGCTGTACCGCGCGCGGCGGCGGCGATTGGGACGCCTCCGGCATGATCCGCGCCATCGAGACGCTCGCCGATCATGCCATCGGGTGACGAACCTGCGGCATGCCGGCCCTAGCGGCGCCGCGCGATCAGGGCTTGCGACGCCACGCTCCAGGGTTCGACGGTGGTGCGGGCCACGATGCGCCAATGGGCGGGATCGAGCTTGGAGGAAAGCTCGACCGGACGGCAGCCGCCCACCAGCGCCGGCGCCAGTCCTTGAACGGCGCTCCACAGCCATCCCGTGACCCGCGAGAGGCCGGGCGAGGAGGCGGTTCCCAGGCTCGCAAGACACAGCAGCCCGCCCGGCGCCAGCACGCGGTGCGCCTCGCCGATCAGGATACGCGCATCCTGTTCGGAGAGCAGATCCAGCAGATAGGCAGCGATCACCCGGTCGAACCGGCCAGCCGCGAAGGGAAGGCCCGCCGTCACGTCGCCCTGCAGCAGAGGAGTGCCTGTCCGCGGCAGCCGGTTGCGGGCAATCGTCAGCATGGCCCAACTGATGTCGAGCCCGACATAACGCGCCCCGTCCGGCAAATGGCGGGCCAGCAATTGCCGCGCGAAGCGGCCGGTGCCGCAGCCGATCTCCAGCAGGTTTTTCGCCTGGCCGAAGTCTCCGTGCCGTGCCAACCAGCCGAGGGCCGCGTCCTCGTACCAGCCCTGGTTCTCCTGCGTTCGCGCGAAACGCTCGTAATAGGCCCGCGCCTCCGTGCTGTTGAACGTCCGAACCATGATCCCGCGCGATCCCTTCCGGTTCGCGGCCAAAGCAGGCTTTACCAACTTCGCCGGGGGAAGTTGCGCCCCGGCGCGGTCCCGATGTCACTTGACCGCGAGCGCGACATACTGGTTTGAGTGGCTCCGCGATCCACCGGGATCGAAGTCTAGGTTGAGTTCTCAACCTAGTCCCTGCAACCGCCCTCGAGGAAGGCCGATGTGCGGCATCGCTGGATTGATCGACCGCAAAAGCGCCCCGCCGGCGGCCGAACTCAAGGCCATGGGCAAGGCGATGGCGGCGACGCTTGCCCATCGCGGCCCCGACGACCGGGGCGTTTGGGT
>CAYVYD010000398.1:0-1945 GCA_964454415.1 uncultured Hyphomicrobiaceae bacterium
CGGTCCTCCCGTACGGTCCCGTCCCCTGTCGTGATTTGCTCCATGGGCTATTCAACCAGCTTTCGGTCACCAGGCGACGACGGCTAAGCAGCGGTCGCCGCGACGACGCTTTCACGCCCCCTGGTCGTGAAAATAGTCATATATGGTCTGCGCCATTTGCGCACTAATGCCTTCGACACCCTGCAAGTCGGCGAGGCCGGCGCGGCTCACCGCCTTGGCCGAACCGAAATGGGTGAGCAACGCCCGCTTGCGCGTCGGACCGATCCCGGGCACGTCGTCGAGAGGCGAGGAGCCGATTGCGTTCCGGCGCCGCGCGCGGTGCGATCCGATGGCGAATCGATGCGCCTCGTCGCGCAGGCGCTGCACATAATAAAGGACCGGGTCCCTCGGCTCCAGCCGGAACGGCCGCCGCCCGGTCATGTGAAACCGCTCGCGGCCCGCATTGCGCTCGGGGCCCTTGGCGACGCCCACCAGCCGCAAGCCGCCGACGCCGAGCTCATCGAGGACCGCCTGGGCGGCGGAAAGCTGTCCCGCACCGCCGTCGATCAGCACCAGATCAGGCCATTCGGTGGTATCCCCGGCCGTTCCGTTGCGCCCCTCGGTCTCCTTCAGCAGGCGGGCGAAGCGCCGTTTGAGCACCTCGCGCATCATCGCGTAGTCGTCGCCGGGCGTGAGCTCGGCGGATTTGATGTTGAACTTGCGGTACTGGCTCTTGGCGAAGCCCTCCTCGGTCGCCACCACCATGGCGCCCACCGGGTTCGAGCCCTGGATGTGGCTGTTGTCGTAGATCTCGATGCGTCGCGGCGCCTCGTCGAGGTCGAACACCCGGGCAACGCCCTCGAGCAGGTCGCGTTGCGAGGCCGACTCCGCCATCCGGCGGGCGAGCGCCTCGCGGGCGTTGGCGAGCGCGTGCATCACCAGATCGCGCTTTTCGCCGCGCCGGGGAACGGTGACCGCGACCTTGCGGTCCGAGCGGGTGGTGAGCGCCTGGGAGAGAAGGGCGCGGCCCGGAATGTCGTGCGAGAGCAGGATGAGCCTGGGGGCGGGCCTGTCGTCGTAGAACTGGGCGATGAAGGCGTCGAGCACCTCCGGCGTCGAGACGCTCTTGTCGGCGCGCGGGAAATAGGCGCGGTTGCCCCAATTCTGTCCGGTCCGGAAGAAGAACACCTGGACGCAGGTCTGCCCCACTTCGGCATGGGCGGCGAACACGTCGGCCTCGGTGATCGTCTGCGGGTTGATGCCCTGATGCTCGTGAATGTGGCTGAGTGCCGCCAGCCGGTCGCGGTAGGAGGCGGCGAGCTCGAATTCGAGATCCTTGCTCGCCTTCTCCATCAGGGCGTTGAGCTGGCGTTTGACCTCGTCGCTCTTGCCGTTGAGGAAGGCGCGCGCGCCCTCCACCAGCCGTCCGTAGTCCGTCAGCGAGATCTCGCCGGTACACGGCGCGCTGCAGCGCTTGATCTGGTAGAGCAGGCAGGGGCGGGTGCGGCTTTCGTAATAGGAATCCGAGCACGAACGCAGCAGGAAGGCTCGCTGCAGCGTGTTGATGGTGCGGTTGACGGCGCCGGCGGAGGCGAAGGGGCCGAAATAATCGCCCTGGCGCTTGCGCGCGCCGCGGTGCTTGAGGATTTGCGCCGCCGCGTGATCGGTGGCGAGCAGGATGTAGGGAAACGATTTGTCGTCCCGCATCACCACGTTGAAGCGCGGCCGCAACCGCTTGATAAGATTGGCTTCGAGCAGCAGTGCCTCGGTTTCGGTCCCGGTGGTGACGAATTCCATCGCCGCCGTCGCCGCGATCATCCGGGCGATGCGGTTGGTGTGGCCGCCGAGCCGGACGTAGCTCTGCACGCGCTTCTTGAGGTTGCGCGCCTTGCCCACGTAAAGCAGCTCGCCGTCGCGGTCGATCATCCGGTAGACGCCGGGCTTGGAGGGCACCGACTTGAGCAGG
>CAYVYD010000399.1:0-1941 GCA_964454415.1 uncultured Hyphomicrobiaceae bacterium
CCGCCTACGCGCTCGATCCGGATATCAAGGTCATCGCGCCCTGGCGGGAATGGGAATTCGTCTCCCGCGCCGACCTGATCGACTTCGCCGAGAAGCACCAGATCCCGGTGCCCAGGGACAAGCGGGGCGAGGCGCCATTCTCGGTCGACGCCAACCTGCTCCACTCCTCCTCGGAGGGGAAGGTGCTGGAGGACCCGTGGGCCGAGCCCCCCGATTACGTCTATCAGCGCACCGTGGCGCCCGAAGAGGCGCCCGACAAGGCGACCGAAATCGAGATCGAATTCGAGGCCGGCGATCCGGTGGCGCTCGACGGCAAGACGCTCTCGCCGGCGGCGCTGCTCGCGCGCCTCAACGATCTCGGCCGCGACAACGGCGTCGGCCGGGTCGATCTCGTCGAGAACCGCTTCGTCGGCATGAAGTCGCGCGGCGTCTACGAGACGCCCGGCGGCACCATCCTGCTCGCCGCCCACCGGGCAATGGAGTCCCTTACGCTGGACCGCGAGGCGCAGCATCTGAAGGATCAGCTCATGCCGCGCTACGCCGAGCTCGTCTATTACGGCTTCTGGTTCGCGCCCGAGCGCGAGATGCTGCAGGCGGCGGTCGACGCCTCGCAGGCGCGCGTCACCGGCACCGTGCGGCTCAAGCTCTACAAGGGCAACGTGATCGTCACGGGCCGCAAGTCGCCCCACTCGCTCTATTCGGAGGACCTCGTCACCTTCGAGGAAGGGAGGGGCTACGATCAGGCCGACGCCGGGGGCTTCATCAAGCTCAATGCGCTGCGCCTGCGCACGCTCGCCGCGCGGCGCGCCAAGGCCAAGAAACCCAAAAAGTAAGGAGCGGCTTCCCATGACCAGGCTCGAACGCGACCTCGGCGCGGCTGGCCTCGCGCTGTTGGGCGGCTTCGAACCCGAACCCGGCGAGGCCTTGCCCGCGCTCTCTGGCGGTGCGATCCCCAAGGCGCTGGCGGTGGTGGCGAGCGCCGGCCCCGCCATGTGGCGGCACGTCAGGCAATCGGCCGAATATGAATCCGATCCCAATCCGATCGATTCCTGGTCGAAGCGGGTGCTTTCGCGAATCGCCCAAGAGCACGGCGCCGAAATCGTCTTCCCCTTCGAAGGGCCGCCCTATTGGCCGTTCCAGCAATGGGCGATGCGGCTTCCCGCGATGAGCCAGTCGCCGCTCGGCGTCGTGGTGCATTCCCGCTACGGCCCGTGGTTCGCGCTGCGCGGCGCGCTGCTCTTTCCCGAGGCGCGGGACTTCGCGGTTGGCGACGAGGGGCCGGGGCCGTGCCCCGGCTGCGCCGGGAAGCCCTGCCTCGACGCCTGCCCCGCCGGCGCGCTCACCCGCGAGCGCGCCTTCGACGCGCTAATCTGCCGGGACTATGTGCGGGAGAACGCGAACCGCGACTGCGCCAAGCGCGGCTGCCTGGTGCGCCACGCCTGCCCCTATGGGCGCGGCTACGCCTACGAGCCCGATCAGGCGCGCCACCACATGGCGGCGTTCGCGCGCTAGGCAAGGGACGGAGTCCTCGATGCCGCTCCAGAACCGGGTGACGCCCTTGGGCGAGATCATCGCGACGCCCGCGCGCGGCACGGTGATGGGCAACCGCGGCGGCGCGCTGCACGACGCCCACAAGCGGCTCGCGGGGCGGCGCTGGGTGAACCGCCACTGGCTCGTCTGCGTGCTTTCATTTCGCGGCCGCAAGCGCCAGGTGATGGCCCCCAGCCGCTACACCGAGCTCTTCTTCCTCGACGAGGCGGTGGCGCTCGCCGCCGGCCACCGGCCCTGCTTCGAGTGCCGGCGGGCCGATTTTCTGCGCTTCGCGGCGCTGTGGGGCGAAACCCGAGGCCGCGCGGGGAGGGGCTACGCCGAGCAGATCGATTCGCTCCTCCACGCCGAGCGCCTCGACGCCGGTGGCGCCAAGCGCCTGCACGGCGCGCC
>CAYVYD010000400.1:0-1935 GCA_964454415.1 uncultured Hyphomicrobiaceae bacterium
AAGGGGCCCTATACGCTGAAGGGCGTCGACCTCGACGGCGACGGCGTCGGCGAGGTGTTGGTGCTGTTCGCAGGCAAGGACTGGTGCAAGTCGACCGGCTGCTCGCTCACCATATTCAAGGCGGCCGAGCGCGGCTATACGCCCGCCTTCCGCACCGTCTCCGTCAAGGCCCCCGTCATCATCGCGCGTGAGCAGAACCAGGGCTGGCGCGACATCATCGTGATGAGCGGCGGCGGCGCCCCGCTGCGCCGCGTGGTGCTGCGCTTCTCGGGGCTGGGCTATCCGCGCAACGCCATGCTGGAGCCCGAATTCCCGCCCGGTGAGCCGATCGAGGGCCAGGTGGCGATCGGCGCGCCCGGTGCATACGCTCCCTCTCAGGCCTCCTCCATGGGCACGCGGTAGAGCCAGTCGAGCTCCTTGAGCAGCCCCCCCGGCGAGCGGGCGCCGAGCACCAGGTTGCGGGCGAGCCGCTTCAGCCCGCCCATGTGATAGATCTCGCCCTGCCGCCGCGAGCGCGCCTGGACCCGGGCGGTGCGTGGGCCCCGCGCCTGCGCGTAGCGCTCGAAGGCGCGCGCCAAGCCGCCGCCGCGTCCCACCTCGCGCGCGAGCCGGGCCGCGTCCTCGATCGCCATCGCGCCCCCTTGGGCGAGGAAGGGGAGCACCGGGTGGGCGGCGTCGCCCAGGAGCGTGATCCGTCCCTCGCCCCAGCGGGGCAGCGGCGCCATCGCGGCGAGCGCCCATTTGCGCCAGTCGCCGGCGCCCTCGAGCAGGGCACGCGCCGCCGCCGCCCAGGACGCGAAATGCGGCAGCAGCGCCGCCTCATCTCCGGCCGCGTCCCAGCCCTCATGCGCCCAGTCCTCGCCGATCACCGCCACCAGATTGAGCTTGGCGCCGCCCTTGACCGCGTAGTGGACGAGATGGGCGCCGGGGCCGAGCCACAGGCCGATCTCGCGCGGGCCGAAGCCCGCCGGCGCCTCCCCGGGCGGCAGCAGCGCCCGCCACGCCGTCTTGCCCGCGAAGGCGGGCTCAGGCCCCAGCCCCAGCTCCCGGCGCACCGTGGAGCGCATTCCGTCGGCGCCGATCAGCCCGGCGCCCTCGAGCCGCTGCCCCTCGTGCGAGGTGACCGCGACGCCCGCGCCGCTCTGCGCCACCGCCGCCACCTCGAAGCCGCGGGCGATCGCGATTTCCCCATGGCTGCGCGCCCCGGCGAGCAGGGCGCGCTGCAGGTCGGCCCGGTGGACCGCGCCATAGGGCGCGCCATAGCGCGCCTGGGTCTCGCCGAGCGGCACGCTGGCGAGCCTCGTGCCGTTGATCCCGTCATGGATATGGAGCGCCTGGGGCGCGACGCGGTCGCCCTTGAGCTTCTCCCAGACGCCCCATTCCTCGAGGATCCGGGTGGCGTTGGGGCCGAGCTGGATGCCGGCGCCGGCGGCGGAAAAGCTGGCGGCGCGCTCGAGCACTCGGACCCGCGTTCCGATGCGCGCCAGCGCGATCGCTGCGGCCAGCCCGCCGATGCCGCCGCCGGCGACCAGGATCTCGTCCCGCCCGCCGTCCCCGTTCATGGACACCGCGTGCGCGCGTCAGGCCGGCTCGTCGATGTCATAGAGGCAGTCGGGCGGGTCGGAGCGGTAGGGCGCGATCATCGGGTCGTAGACGAAAACCGTCGAGCAATAGGGACAGACGATCTCGTCGTCGCGCCCCATGTCCAGATAGACGTGCGGGTGGTCGAAGGGCGGCTTGGTGCCGGTGCATTTGAATTCCTTGACGCCGATCCTGATCGTCTGGGCGCCGTCGCTGTTGTGGATGTGAACGATCGTCTGCTCGGCCATGTCTTCCACCAACCGCTTCCCTTGTCCCGCGGCGCGCGCGAGCATAATCATTGCGCCCGTCAATTGATAGGCCCCAGGTTCGTGACCAGGGCCTCAACCCATCTAG
>CAYVYD010000401.1:0-1926 GCA_964454415.1 uncultured Hyphomicrobiaceae bacterium
CGATCAAGGTCCTCAAGGGCCTCGACGCGGTGCGCAAGCGTCCCGGCATGTATATCGGCGACACCGATGACGGCTCCGGTCTGCACCACATGGTCTACGAGGTGGTCGACAACGCCATCGACGAGGCGCTGGCGGGCTATTGCGACCGGGTCCAGGTGACGCTCAACGCCGACGGCTCGGTGACGGTCGAGGACAACGGCCGCGGCATCCCGGTCGAGATCCACCCCGAAGAGAAGATTTCCGCCGCCGAGGTCATCATGACCCAGCTCCATGCCGGCGGTAAGTTCGACCAGAATTCCTACAAGGTCTCGGGCGGTCTGCACGGGGTCGGCGTCTCGGTGGTGAACGCGCTCTCCTCGGAGTTGGTGATGACCATTTGGCGCGACGGCAAGGAGTACGCCGCGACCTTTCACGACGGCGTGGTGGCGGCGCCGCTCAAGGCCACCGGCGAGGCGCCAGAGGACCACACCGGCACGCGGATCACCTTCACGCCCTCGCAAGAGACCTTCACCATGGTGGAGTTTGACTATCCTACCCTCGAGCACAGGCTGCGGGAGCTCGCGTTCCTCAATTCGGGCCTCACCATCGTGCTCAACGACAACCGGCGGGTCGAGCCGCGGCGCGAGGAAATGGCCTATGAGGGGGGGCTCGAGGCCTTCGTGCGCTATATCGACCGCACCCGCCACGCGCTGATCGGCGCGCCGGTGACGGTCAATGCCGAGCGCGACGGCGTTCTGGTCGAGGCGGCCCTGTGGTGGAACGACGGCTATCACGAGAACGTGCTGTGCTTCACCAACAACATCCCCCAGCGCGACGGCGGCACACATCTGGCCGGCTTCCGCGCGGCGTTGACGCGCACCGTCAACACCTATGCGGCTGAGTCGGGCATCGCCAAGAAGGAGAAGGTCTCACTCACCGGCGACGACGCGCGCGAAGGGCTCACCTGCGTGCTCTCGGTCAAGGTGGCCGATCCCAAATTCTCCAGCCAGACCAAGGACAAGCTGGTCTCCTCCGAGGTCAGACCCGTGGTCGAAAGCCTGATGAACGAAGCGCTCAACCAGTGGTTCGAGGAAAATCCAAGCGACGCCAAGACCGTCGTCGGCAAGATCGTCGAGGCGGCGGCGGCGCGCGAAGCCGCCCGCAAGGCGCGCGAGCTCACCCGCCGCAAGGGCGCGCTCGACGTCGCCAATCTGCCGGGCAAGCTCGCCGACTGCCAGGAGCGCGACCCCTCGAAGGCGGAGCTGTTCCTGGTCGAGGGCGATTCGGCCGGCGGCTCGGCCAAGCAGGCGCGCAACCGCGAGTTCCAGGCGGTGCTGCCGCTGCGCGGCAAGATCCTCAACGTCGAGCGGGCGCGCTTCGACAAGATGCTCTCCTCCCAGGAGATCGGCACGCTGATCACCGCGCTTGGCACCGGCATCGGCAAGGACGAGTTCGACATCGAGAAGCTGCGCTACCACAAGATCATCATCATGACCGACGCCGACGTGGACGGCGCCCACATCCGCACGCTCCTCCTCACCTTCTTCTACCGGCAGATGACCGAGCTGGTGGAGCGCGGCAACCTCTATATCGCCCAGCCGCCGCTCTACAAGGTCAAGCGCGGCCAATCGGAGCGCTATCTCAAGGACGAGCGCGCGCTCGAGGACTTTCTCATCGGCGCGGGGCTCGAGGACGCGGTGCTGACCACGGGCGCGGGCGACGAGCGGGCGGGCGAGGACTTGCGCAGGATCGTCGAGCAAGCGCGCCAGATCACTGGCGTGCTCAAGGGGCTGCACAGCCGCTATCCCCGCTTCGTCGTCGAGCAGGCGGCGATCGCGGGTGCCCTCAACCCGTCGGTGCTGGGCGATGCCGACCACACCCAGCAGGCCGCCGACTACATCGCCAGGCGGCTCGACTTCCTCGCCGAGGAGACCGAGCGGGGCTGGC
>CAYVYD010000402.1:0-1909 GCA_964454415.1 uncultured Hyphomicrobiaceae bacterium
AGCACTTCCTCCCTTATGCTCACCCGAAGGCCACGCGGCCCCTTGCCGCCCGCCCCTGCCCCCATCCGCATCGGGAATCGGCAAGGCGCCGGTCGAATTCGCGGCGACTATAATGCCCCGCCGCGGCAATTGAAACCACCGCCGAAGGGAGGCGCCGGCGGCCCGCGCGGCGCCCTCTCCAGGCGCCCGGCCGGGCGCTCGGGCCTTGCTGGGGTGCGCCGTGGCGGCTATGGATCGCATACCCGCCGGTCCACAAGCCGTTGATCGGGCGGAGCCATGGGTACGGGTGAGCGCATGAGTTTCGAGGAGCCCTTCACCAATCTGCTGCAGCGCATCGCCGCCGCGCTCGAGCGCCTGGCGCCGGCGGCGGCCCGCGCGCCCGATTTCGAAGGCGCCGACGCCTTCGTCTGGAGCCCCGACGGCGAGGCCTTCCAGGGCGTCAGCCAGGTCAACCGCATCCCGCTGGAGCTGCTAAGGGGAATCGCGCCGATGCGCGAGACCCTGCTCGCCAACACCGAGCGCTTCGCCGAAGGGCTGCCCGCCAACAACGCGCTTCTGTGGGGGGCGCGCGGCATGGGCAAGAGCTCGCTGGTCAAGGCGGTGCATGGCGCGTTGAGCGCGGCGGCGGGCAGCTCGGGGAAGACGGGGACGCTCAAGCTCGTCGAGATCCACCGCGAGGACATCGCCTCGCTGCCGCGCTGCCTGGCGCTGCTGAGGGCGAGCCCGCACCGTTTCGTCGTGTTTTGCGACGACCTCTCCTTCGACGGCGACGACACCTCCTTCAAGTCGCTGAAGGCGGTGCTCGAGGGGGGGCTGGAGGGGCGGCCCCCGAACGTCCTCTTCTACGCCACCTCCAACCGCCGCCACCTGATGCCCCGCGATATGATGGAGAACGAGCGTTCGACCGCCATCAACCCGTCAGAGGCGACCGAGGAAAAGGTCTCGTTGTCCGACCGGTTTGGTCTGTGGATCGGCTTCCACCGCTGCAGCCAGGCGGAATACCTCGCCATGGTGGCGGGCTATGCCGCGCATTTCGGCCTCGCGATCGAAAAGAGCGACCTCGAGACCCAGGCGCTCGAATGGGCCGCCGCCCGCGGCAGCCGCTCGGGCCGGGTCGCCTGGCAGTTCATTCAGGATTTGGCGGGCCGGCTCGGCCGCACCCTGGATTTCTGAGAAGGTCGCCGCTGTCGGGCGGTCAGGTGCCCGCCATGTGGCGCATCGGGTCGATCGGTCGCGAGCCCTTGCGCAGCTCGAAATGGAGCTGGGGCTGGCTCACCGAGCCGCTCTGGCCCGCCTTGGCGATGATCTGCCCGCGCCGGACCTTGTCGCCGCGCTTGACCATCAGCTTGCTGTTGTGGGCGTAGGCGGAGACCCAGTTGTCGTCGTGGCGGATCAGGATCAAATTGCCGTAGCCGCTCAGCTCGTTGCCGGCATAGGCGACGACGCCGTTCTCGGCCGCCTTGACCGAGGTTCCCTGGGGCACCGAGATGTTGATGCCGTCATTGTGCTTGCCGTTCGACTTGGCGCCGTAGGCGGAGATGACGCGACCCCTCACCGGCCAGCGGAACTTGTTCGCCGACATCGGCTGCGGGTTCGGCAGCTTGCCGATGCTGGCGACCTTCTTCGGCGTCTCCTTGGCCGCGGCGGCCACCTGGCCCTCTGGCACGCGCAGCCGGTCGGGCTTGGCCTGGGGCAGCGGCACGTTGGGGCTGGCGGAGGCGACGCGCACCGGCTTTTCGTCGGTCTTTCGGATGCGCGGCGCGGCGACCGGCGAGGTGCGGTCGGAGCCGCTTCCCGCGTCCGCGAGCGCGCCGCCCCGCGGAACGTCGATCACGTCGCCGGGCTGCAGCTTGTCGGGATCGGTAAGGTGGTTGGCCTCGGCGAGGGCACCATGGGTGGTGCCGTATTG
>CAYVYD010000403.1:0-1905 GCA_964454415.1 uncultured Hyphomicrobiaceae bacterium
GGGTCGAGCAGGGCCTCGTCCTCGACCCATTCGACCTCGCCAACGGCGCTCATCAGGGCGATGCAGCGCTCGGCCTGGGCGGGCGTCACATGGGCGTTCGAGCACGCCACCGTGATGCCGCGGCCGATCGCCGCCGGGGTGTTGGGCATGGCGCGCACGATCGCGCGCCTGGCGCCCAGATGCTTCTCGAGCGAGGCGATCCGCCGGCCAGCGGCGATCGAGAGCACCACCGTCTGCGCCCCGACGAGCGGCTTCAGCGGCGGCAGCACCTCGTCCATCGCCTGCGGCTTGACCGCGAGCACGATGATGGCGGGCGCCCCGGGAAGCTTCGGCGGCATGCCGGTGGCGAGCGCGTTGGCGTCGATCAGCGCCGCCACCTCCCGCGGCGGTGCGGGCTCCTGGACGTAGACCTCGCCCGCCGCCAGCCCCCGGTCCAGCCAGCACGCGAGCAACGCGCCCCCCATCTTGCCCGCGCCGACCAGCAGCAGCGGGCCCCCAAGGGTAATGGTCATGCCTGTCCTTCGGTTTCGAACATGGTCGTGGCAAGGGCGTCGCCGGCGCTCTTGCCCGCCCAGATCACGTATTGGAAGGACTGATAATAGCGCTCGCAGGTGCTGAGCGCAGCATGAAGAAGCGCCTCGCATTGCGCCGCGGTCGGCTCGGCGCCGTTCAGCATCAGGCTGTGGCGGAACAGCAGCATGCCCTCCTGGCGCCAGATGTCGAAATGGCCGAGCCAGAGCTGCTCGTTGATCGAGGCGATCAGCCGGTAGATCTCGCTGAGGCGCGGTTCGTTCGCCTTCAGGTCGAAGGCGCACGCCATGTGCAGCGCCTCCAGATCGGAGCGCCAATTGAGCGAGACGTGATAGTCGCACCAGCTGCCCGCGACGGAGAGCGTGAGCTCGTCGTCGGCGCTGCGCTCGAAGCTCCAGTCTTGGCTGGTCGCCAATTGCTCGACGAGGTCGACCGGATTTGAGATTCGCTCGAACGCGGTCTCGACCGAAGCCATGGATAACCCTTCATTCCGGATTCTCGGAGCCATGCCGCTACGGCGCCCAATGGGCCCGTGCCCGCGCGACGCGACGAACTGACACAACATATCGCTTAGAATCACGAAGATGCCACAATCCCTGCGACATGAGCAAAGCATCGCCCGGGTGGCAAGGTTGCAACCGGACTTGTCCCCGCGAAATTTGGAAGGGAGGGCGAATTTCCGCCAGCGGCCGCGCTGGGGAGCCGGCGAAGCGTTCGATTCCGGTTAGAGGCTCGGCTTCGGCTTGTCGTGGCGGACCGGGCGCGGCGTCGAGGCCGCCTTCTGTTCGGCGGCGAGCCCGGCGAGGAGCTCCTCGAGCTGGGCGATCCGCGCCGCCAGGCGCTCGTTCTCCTCGCGCGCCTTCTGCGCCATCGCCTTGACCGCCTCGAACTCGTCGCGCTGGACCACCTCGAACTCGTTGAGCACGCGCTCGACCTGGCCGCGCAACGCCGTCTCCACCTCCCTGCGCACGCCGTGGGCGGCGCCGGCGGCATCGGTCATCAGCTTGGCGAGCTCGTCGAAGAACCGGTTGGTGGTCTGGGTCATGGCTGGCGTTCCGGTGGTTGCGTGGCTGCCCTGAACTATGGGCGCGGGCGCGGGCGCGTTCAAGGGGCGGTGTGCGCCCGCGCCCGCGGCGCCTTGGTCCCGTGGCCGGCGGCGCGAAGGGGGGGTGGTTGGAAATTCGTTTCCCGAAATCCTCAACAATATCATTTCCTTTTGCGCACTCCGGCTGAGAACCGTAATATTTTCCGAGTCGTTCAAGGAGAGGAGATCGCGGCGATGAAGGTTGATTGGGACGATAAGGTGTGCGTTCACGCTGGCGAATGCGTCAAGAACCTGCCGGAGGTGTTCAAGGTCGAGGACGGCAAGTTCGT
>CAYVYD010000404.1:0-1902 GCA_964454415.1 uncultured Hyphomicrobiaceae bacterium
TCGCCGGCGAGCTTGTGGATCTCCGATTCGAGGCCGCCCAGCGCCTGGGCGAAGGTGCCGGACAAGCGGTCGAGCACCTGGCGCTCCACCAGGATGCCGGCCTGCTCCATTTGCGTCAGCACCGGCGCCAGGGGCCGCTCCAGCGTCTCGTAAACGGTGGTGAGGCCCTCCGCCGCGAGCCGGGGCTTGAGCACCCGCCACAGCCGCAGCGTCACATCGGCGTCCTCGGCGGCGTATTCGCTTGCCTTCTCGACCGGCACCAGGTCGAAGGTGACCCGCGCCTTGCCGGCGCCGGCCACCTCCTTGAAGGAGATGCACTCGTGCCCGAGATGTTTGCGCGCGAGCTCGTCCATGCCGTGGCCGCCGCGGCCCGCGTCGAGCGCGTAGGAGATCAGCATGGTGTCGTCGAAGGCCCTGATTTCTATGCCGTGATTGGCGAGCAGCAGGGCGTCGTATTTGAGGTTCTGGCCGATCTTGAGCACCGCCTCGTCCTCCAACAGAGGCTTGAGCCGGTCGAGCGCGTCGCGCACCGGGATCTGCTCGATCTCGCCGACGCCCTCGAGGTCGAGCCCGTCGCCCGAGCGGTGCCGCAGCGGCACGTAGCAGGCCCAACCCGGCGCGAGCGCCAGCGAAAAGCCGACGAGGTCGGCCTGCATGGCGTCGAGCGAGTTGGTCTCGGTGTCGAAGGCGACGTAACCCTGATCGCGCGCCGCGGCGATCCAGCGCTCGAGGTCCGCGAGCCGCGTCAGCGTCTCGTAGCCGCCGCGCTCCACGCCCGCCTCGCGCTGCTCCTTGGCCGCCTTGGCGGCGAGCGCGGCCGGCGTCGGCGCGCCGTCCTTGCCCGCCTTGGCGGCCTCGGCCAGCGCCTCGTTCACCGGCGCCTCCCAGCCCTTGATCTCCACCTCCGCCGGCTCGATCTCGTCAATCTCCACGCCGCAGGCGGCCGCGATCCGCTTGGTGAGCGTGGTGAAACCGACCGCCTTCAGGAAGGCCACCGCCCGGACGCCGTCGACCGGCTCGACGCCGAGCGCCCCGAGCGCGGTCTTTACCGGCACCTGCTGGTCGAGCGTCACCAGCTTGCGGGAGACCCGCGCCTGGTCGGCGAACTCGATCAGGTTCTCGCGCCGCTTGGTCTGCTTGATCTCGTCCGCGCGCTCGAGCAGCGTGTCGAGGTCGCCATATTCCTCGATCAGCTGCGCCGCCGTCTTGATGCCGATACCGGGCACGCCCGGCACGTTATCTGTGGAATCGCCCGCCAGCGACTGCACGTCGATCACCTTCTCCGGCGGCACGCCGAATTTCCCGACGACCTCGTCCCGTTCGATCCGTTTGGCGACGCCGCGCTGGCGCGGGTTGAGGGTGTCGACCATGGCGACGCCCTCGCCGATCATCTGCATCAGGTCCTTATCCGAGCCGATGATGGTGACGTCGGCGCCGGCCTCGCGCGCCTGACGCGCATAGGTGGCGATGATGTCGTCGGCCTCGTAGTCCTGCTGCTCGATCGCCGCGACGTTGAGCGCGCGCACCGCCTGGCGGATCAGCCCGAATTGCGGCCGCAAATCCTCCGGCGGCTCCTCGCGGTTGGCCTTGTAGTCGGGGTAGATGTCATTGCGGAAGGACTTGCCCGAATGGTCGAAGACGACCGCGATATGGGTGGGAAAGACGCCCTCGCGGCTGGGGTCGCCCTCCTGCAGCAGCTTCCAGAGCATGTTGCAGAAGCCCGCCACCGCGCCGACGGGGAGCCCGTCGCTCTGGCGGGTAAGCGGGGGGAGCGCGTGATAGGCGCGGAAGATGTAGGAGGAGCCGTCGACCAGGAAGACGTGGTCGCCGGGCTTCAGCCCCGCCGCCTTCTCCGTTTTCGTCACCTTCGCCTTTGCGCCCATGGGGCCGCACTATAATTGC
>CAYVYD010000405.1:0-1900 GCA_964454415.1 uncultured Hyphomicrobiaceae bacterium
GCCGGTGCCGCCGGCGGTGCCGATCTCGCCGATGATCGCCAGGATGATGTCCTTGGCGGTGACGTGGGGGGGGAGCGGCCCGTCGACGCTGACCCGCATGTTCTTGGACTTCTCCTGGATCAGCGTCTGGGTGGCGAGCACGTGCTCGACCTCCGAAGTGCCGATGCCGTGGGCGAGCGCGCCGAAGGCGCCGTGGGTGGCGGTGTGGGAGTCGCCGCAGACGATGGTGGTGCCGGGCAGCGTGAAGCCCTGCTCGGGGCCGACGATGTGGACGATTCCCTGACGGGGATCGACCTCGTTGAAGTAATCGATGCCGAACTCGGCGCAGTTCTTCGCGAGCGTCTCGACCTGGAGCCTGGATTGGGGATCCTCGATGCCGCCGCTGCGGTCGGTGGTCGGCACGTTGTGGTCGACCACGGCGAGCGTCTTCTCGGGCGCGCGGACCCTGCGGCCGGCCAGGCGCAGGCCCTCGAAGGCCTGCGGGCTCGTCACCTCATGGATGAGATGCCGGTCGACATAGAGCAAATAGGCCTCGTCCTCCACACGGGCGACCAGATGATCGTCCCAGATCTTGTCGTAGAGCGTTTTGCCCATGGCTGCGGGATCTCCGCTTCAGATGATTAATTGAACCACGCGCCATCAGCCCCTTGGGGGGCTCGGGAGCGCAGCCCGTGCAAAATCCTAGCTGGCGGACTTGTCGTCCGCGCCGGCGGCCTCGCTCTCCTCGGGCTCCGCTTCGGCCGGCACCTCGCCGACGGTGGCCTCGGCCATGAACTCCTTGGCCTGGCCGATCCAATCCTCGCGCTCGATCCGGCCCTTGAAGTCGAGCGCCTCGTCCACGTAAGCGATCTCGTCGTCGGTGAAATTGGCGATCTGCTCGTAGGTCGTGATGCCGAGACCGTTCAGCTTCTCCTCGAGCTTGGGACCGACGCCGGAGAGCTTCTTGAGATCGTCGGGCTTTCCCTTCGGCTTGGTGAATCCCTTGAAGGCCTCGGCCTTGGCCTTGGCCGCGGTCTTATCCTTCTTGTCCTTGCCGCGCACGTCCTGGCGCTCGGCGATGCGGGCCGACTTGCCGCGCCGGCCGCGCAGATAATACAGCTTGGCGCGGCGCACCTTGCCGCGGCGGACCACCTCGATCGACTGAATCAGCGGCGAGTAGAGCGGGAAGACGCGCTCCACGCCCTCGCCGTAGGAAATCTTGCGCACGGTGAAGCTCTCGTTGAGGCCGCCGCCCGAACGTGCGATGCAGACCCCTTCATAGGCCTGGACGCGCTCGCGCTCGCCTTCTATCACCAGCACGTTGACGCGCAGCGTGTCGCCGGAGGCGAACTCCGGAATCGCGCGCTTCTCTTCGAGCTCCCGGGCGTGCTCGGTTTCGAGTTCTTGAATGATGTCCATTGGATCAACCCTTGGGAGTTCGGTATTTCGGTCCGTCGTGATCCCGCCGCGATCAGGGAAATGCGAGGCTTACCTAGCGCAAGAACCCGGCTTTGTCGATGGGTGAGCGCGCGCGCCCCGCGCGGTAAGAACGGGCGCTAGCGCATTTGCCCAAATTGTGGCCAAAATTTCGGTGATTGTCACGTCATGTTCAGTTCGAAGGGGCAGCCATGAAGGTCTTCATCATCGCCGGTTTCGCGTTTGTTCTCGCCGCTTCGCCGGCGCTGGCGGGTGCCAGGGAGGACTGCGCCAGCAACGACATCATCAAACGCATCTCCGGCTGCTCGAAGCTGATCGACGAGGGCAAGCTCCAGGGCAAGGACCTGGCCTTCGCCTATATCAACCGCGGCGACGCGATGTTCGCGCAGAACGACTACTACCAGGCGATCGACGATTTCGGCGAGGCGATCAAGCTCTATCCCCAGGACGCCAAGCCCTACAACAACCGCGCCTACGCCTATCT
>CAYVYD010000406.1:0-1900 GCA_964454415.1 uncultured Hyphomicrobiaceae bacterium
CGGTGCCGAATTTGAGCACGGCGACGCGCACCGGCTGGGGCGCGGGCGCCGCCCCGGTGGACGAGAGAGCGGCGATGAGGCTAGCAAAAAGTGCAATGATGCGGATTCGCATGGCTAACAATATGGTTTCGATGGCGCGCGGCCTCGGTGGTCCGCGCCTTGGTCCGCGGCGTCGCAGGGCTTATATGGGGTCGGCGGACCGAGGTGACCGAGGCGAGAGTGAGACGATGGCGCAAGCAACCACAAATCGAACGACCGATCAAATGGGTGCGCGGGGCCTGGCGCGCCGCCTGGCGGCCGCGGCCGGGGCCGGCCTTTGGCTGATGACCGCGCTGGCGGCGCTCGCGCTGGCTCCCGCGCCCGCCCGCGCGATCGACAAGCCCTATCCGCACATCGATCCAAAGAGCGGTTACCGGATGGGCTATTACCGCTCGGCGCTGCCGGACGAGGCGCCGGGCTCGACGCGCGTCGACGCCAAGACGCTCAAGGCCATGATCGACAAGGGCGGCGTCGTCCTGCTCGACGTAAACGCCAATGTGGGCGCCGGCTTCGATCCGCTCACGGGCGAATGGTTCGTGCAGCAGAAGCGCTTCGACATTCCGGGCAGCACCTGGCTTCCCGACGTGGGCGCCGGCTACCTCACGCCGGTGATGGAGCGCTACTTCCGCGAAAATCTCGAAAAGCTGACCGGCGGCGACAAGGCCAAGCCGATCGTACTCTATTGCCAGGCCGATTGCTGGATGTCGTGGAACGCGAGCAAGCGCGCCTCCTCCTGGGGCTACAGCAATCTCTACTGGTTTCCGGAGGGCGACGCCGGCTGGAAGGAGGCCGGCAACAATCTGGCCGAGGCCAAGCCCGTGCCGGTGTCGGTGGACTGAGCGGAGGCGGCGATGGGGCGCATGGGTCGAACCGTGACCGCGGCGAGGGGGCTGCTCGCCAGCCTGGCGGCGGTGCTGATGCTGGCGTTGCCGGCCACCCGGCCGCTGGCGGCGGCGGCGCTCGAAGGCGAGAAGACGGTCTATCTGGTCGCCAATGGGGGCGAGGAGCTGGCGGTGGGAACCGTTCGGTTCACCCCGCGCGACGGGGGAGCCAGCTACACCCTCAAGATCGACGACGGCAAGTTCAGCGACCAATTCCTCTCCATGCGGCCCTTCAAGTGCCTCGAGGCCGGTGAGCAGACGGTGTGCTATCTGCCCTATCCGCACCCGCTGCGGCGCCAGGTTTCGGCCGACGACCTCACCGACCTCGAATACGATCTGCTGTTCCTGCACAAGGCCGCCGGCGAGTACGGCATCAATTTCTGGAACGGCATCTATTACGAGCTGAGCCTGACGCCCGACGGCGCCATCAAGGGCGAGCTCAAGGAAACCGACATGAACGAGCTCGCCTCGCCGCCGGCGGAGCCCTATGGACGGCTGATCGGCCCGGAAAACCTCGCCGACGCCGATCTTGCCGCCCATCGCTTCCCGACGCTCATCATCCGTTGAAATCCATGCCGTTTTGAGCCAAGTTGGCGATCCTGGTTCTGGAGCTTCACGACAACAGGCTGGACGCCCCGCCCGCCCCGCCGTTGAGGAACACCGCCATGCGATCTTTTCTTTCCGCCGTTGCGATGATGCTGATGCTGATCGGCCCCGCGCTCGCCCAGGACGCCCGCGAAGAGGTGGTCGACGAGGAGGGCATCACCAATCCGGAAGAGATGACGATCCAGCACATGGCGAAGTATCACGACTTCAGCAAGGGCGAGCAGATCCTCTGCACGCTCGGCTGGCTGGCGGTGAAATTCGCCTATTACGACGAGGGCGCCAGGATCTTCAAGCAATGCGCCGGGCGGGGCAACGAGGCCTCGATGATCTGGATGTCGCAGCTCTACGACAACGGCTTGGGCGTGGTGAAGGAC
>CAYVYD010000407.1:0-1898 GCA_964454415.1 uncultured Hyphomicrobiaceae bacterium
CCGTGCTCGCCGCCTCCGCTGAATATTCCAGAATCGCCTGATGCTCGGGGGGAAGCGTCTCGAATCGGTCCTTGTTGAAGAGGATCTCGAAAAACTCGACCGGCTGATGGAACGAGCCGAGCATGTAAAATTTGGCGAGATCCTGAGCGTTGAAATCGCGGTCGGCGGTCGGGCTGTTGTATTCGAAGGCGTCGATCACGCCCGTTTCCATCGCCTCGAAAATCTCATTGCCGCCCTTGGCCACCACCTTCATGCCGATACCCTGCATGATGTTGGTGGCCAGACCCACCGTGCGGTATTTCAGCCCCTTCAGATCATTGATGTTGTTGATCTCCTTCTTGAACCAGCCCAGCGGCTGGGTCGGCATCGGCATGGCGAAGAAGCCCACCAGATTGAGCTTGAGGATGTCCTGGACCAGCTCGCGGTAGAGGTCCTTGCCGCCGCCGAAATGGATCCACGCGAGCGTCTGGGCGGCGTTGGCGCCGAACACGGGGCTGGTGCCGAACAGCGAGGCCGCCCGGTTCTTGCCGTACCAATAGGCGGTGACGGTGTGGGCCGCATCGAGCGCGCCCTTGTGGCAGGCATCCTGCACCTGGTCGTAATTGACGACCGCCTTGACGGACAGCAGATCGATCTTGAGACGCCCGCCCGCCATTTTCTCGACGCGCTCGACATATTGCTGCGCCATCTCCTGGAAGATTTCCTTCGGTCCCCAGGAGGTCTGCATTTTCAGCGTCGTCGTTTCGGCGCGGGAGATTTGGGGAAAGCCGACCGCCGCCGCCGCCGCGCCGACGGCGAGCGCGCCGCGCTTCAGGAATCGGCGCCTGGAAAGCGCTTTGCTGGCATTTCGGGGGGGCATGCGGGGTCTCCCTCTGAACTTGCTTCCGACGCCGTCGAAGCGATGCCGACGCCGCCATGTCAGCCGATCGAATCGGCAGGCGCAACTTAATTTTTGGCAATCAACGGGCGTTCGCGGAGATCAGCGGATGCCGGTTGAGACCGGCGATTTTTACCGATCAGCAATGCGGTGATGTCTGGTTCTCGCGCGCCACGCCGCCCCACGCGCGCCGCCGTCGATTGTTCCCTTCGATCATTCTGTGACCAAAATCACACGCCGCGTTCACAAATTGTAAACCATACCGCCTGATCCTCGAATTCTGACCATTCGCCCCTTGAACCCGCTTGGCGGCGTATCCAGTATTAAATGTTAAGCGGGGACGAGAGCAGCTTTTGGAGCGGTCTGAAAGTGTATTGCGTATCGAGGCCCGGCACCAAGGCAGTGCAAGAGGAGGGGGCGGTATGAGCGGACTCCAGCTCAAGAGCAAACTTTGCGCGGCCGCGGTCTTGGCGGCAACGGTCTTGCTCGTTGCGGGCACGGCGAATCGGGCGCAGGCGCGTGAGGTCGTTTCGCTCGATCACGACATTCCCGTGGGATCGATCGTCATCGATACAGCGGGACGCAAACTCTATTATTCGCTCGGGCACCGCCGCGCGATCATGTATACGGTCGCGGTCGGCAAGGCCGGGTTCCAATGGTTCGGCGAATCCTTCGTCCAAACCAAACGCAAGGATCCGGGTTGGTCGCCAACGGCGCGCATGCGGCGCATGGGCTATCCCCGCTACGTGCCGCCCGGGCCGCACAACCCGTTAGGACCGAGGGCCATCTATCTGGGGTGGAGCGAGTACCGCATTCACGGCACCAATGCTCCCTGGTCGATCGGCAGCGCGGCCTCGAGCGGTTGCTTCCGCATGCACAATTCGGACGTCAAGGATCTCTACGAGCGCGTGCATATCGGCGCGCCGGTCCTGGTGGTGCGCAATTTGCAGGATTTACCGAGGGAAAACGTCGCCGAAGCCGAAGATGCCAATGGCGAAGAAGTGGCGCACGCGTCAAGCGC
>CAYVYD010000408.1:0-1891 GCA_964454415.1 uncultured Hyphomicrobiaceae bacterium
TCGTGCTGATTGAGAGTTGGCTTGCTAAGGTCAATGCCGTAAGTTGTGCGTTCATGTTGGGATTGATAGCTCGATGCCGCCCCCTGCGACCGGTGATAGGCCACCGGTGGTATAGGGGCCGATAGAAGCTTATATCATCTGCACGCCCAATTCTAAGCTGCGGTTCACCACAGCCGCGTGGAAAGCATGAACCTATGAGTGAAACCTTCGATCCCTATACACTATTGTTTTTGGCGCTCGCCGTCGTAATCTTTTTGAGATTGCGCAGCGTGCTGGGACGCAGAACCGGCAGTGAACGCCATCCCTTCGATCCCTATTCGGCAGGCGATGCACGCAACGAGGGCGCGCGTGCGCGTGAGCAAGACAAGGTCGTTCCCATGCCCCGTACCCGCGAATCGGCCCGCGCCGTGACCCCCAGCGCCGAGGAGATCGAGACCCAGGTCGGTAAGTTCGCGCCCAAGGGAAGCGCGCTCTCCAAGGCGCTGACGCGGATCATCAAGATCGACCCCAATTTCGAGCCCGAGCACTTCATCCGCGGCGCCAAGGCGGCCTATGAGATGATCGTCATGGCCTTCGCTGAGGGCAACCGCAAGACCCTCAAGCAGCTGTTGAGCAGCGAGGTCTATGAGGGGTTCTCCTCGGCGCTCGACGAGCGCGAGACGCAGGGCGAATCGGTCGAATCGAGCTTCGTCGGCATCGGCAAGGCCGACATCATCGAGGCCAGCCTCAAGAACAAGCTGACCCAGGTCACCGTCAAGTTCGTCTCCGAGCTGATCACCGCCACGCGGGACAAGGAAGGCCGCGTCATCGACGGCGATCCCAACGCCGTGCGCGAGGTCACCGACATCTGGACCTTCGCCCGCGAGGTAACCTCCCGCGACCCCAATTGGAAACTTGTCGCGACCGAGGCGGCGAATTAGAGCCTTTCCGGGCTGGATTGAACTATTACGACGGAGCGGTATTGCGACAGGACCAAGCAATGACCCGCGATGCGTATCCCGCGATACGGGCAAGGGGCTTTGCGCCGGCGATGGCGCAAAACAGCCCGTCCCGGATGGGTTTCCAATTGGCGGGCGCCCGACGCCAAAGCAGGCGCGCCAACCGCGAAACAGAATTTTTTCAATTCAGCCCGGAAAGGCTCTAGATCCCTGTGCCGCGGGGGGCGGGCGTCACGCGTGAAGCGAGCGGGCCGCGCCGGCTCACCGGAAGGCCGTTTCCGTGAGGCGGCTGGGACGGGTCCTCGCGCTTGCCCTACCGCTGGGCCTTGCCGCCTGCGCTGGCGGCTCCTGGTTCGGGCTGAAGGATGACGAAAGCGCGATGCGGGGCCGCGACCTCAAGCTCAAGCCGATCCACTATGCCGAGCTCGACGGCTGGCAGCGGGACGACCACGCCGCCGCCTTCCGCGCCTTCGCCCGCTCCTGCCGCAAGTTGACCGCCGGCGAGCCGGCGGCCGACAAGGACGACCCCGACAAGGCGCTCATCGCGGTCTGCAAGCAGGCGCTCGCGCTCGGACCGCGGGCGGGAAGCGCCGCGGCGCGCGCCTTCTTCGAGGCCAACTTCACCCCCCACGCGATCACCATCGCCCGGCCGCAAGGCCTCGTCACCGCCTATTACGAGCCCGTGCTCGAGGGCTCGCGCCGCCGCGTCAGTGGCTTCGAGGTGCCGATCTACCGCCGCCCCGGCGATCTGATGCTGCTCTCCTCGCCGGTCGAGCGCGGCGCCCGCAACGCCGAGATCACCGCCATGCGCAAGACCGCCCATGGCGAGGTGCCCTACCCCACGCGCCGGGAGATCGAGCAGGGCGCGCTCAAGGGCCAGGGCCTCGAGTTGCTCTATCTCAAGGACCCGGTCGACGCCTATTTCATGCACGTCCAGGGCTCGGCCAGGATCC
>CAYVYD010000409.1:0-1886 GCA_964454415.1 uncultured Hyphomicrobiaceae bacterium
GGGGTAAAGCGCGAGCGCGACGGCGCCGCATTGGAAGAAGGCGACGCCCCGCGCTCCCTTGACCGAGCGTCGCCAGCCGAGCGCTTCGTAGAATCGGACGGCCCGTTCGAGGTCGGCGACGCCAAGGGTGATGATCGTGATGCGCTGCTCCAAGGGCCAACCTCCCTCGATTATTCGCCTTCCAGCCCGAAGGCTTTCATCAGCTCGGCGACGGCGAGGGTGGGGGTGAGCTCGCCGGCGCGCACGCGGGCCTCGAGCCGGGGCAGCAGCCCGGCCACGCCCCGATGCGCGCGGAAGGCGCGCTCGAGGCGCGTCCGCACCATCTCGTGCATCCACTGGACCGCCTGGCCGCGGCGCTTGGCCGCGAGCTCGCCCGATTTGGAGAGCGCCTGGCGGTGCGCCTCGATTAGGCCCCACAGCTCGTCGAGCCCGGCGTTCTCCTTGGCGGAAATGGTGATGACGGGGGGCTGCCAGTCGGGGCTCGCGGCAGCGAGGATATGGAGCGCGGCGCGGCATTCGGCCGCCGCCGCCTCGGCGCGGGCCACGTTGTCGCCGTCGGCCTTGGTGACGGCGATCATGTCGGCGAGCTCGATCACCCCCTTCTTGATGCCCTGGAGCTCGTCGCCGGCGCCCGCCAGCGCCAGCACCAGAAAGAAATCGACCATGCCGGCGACCGCCGTCTCCGACTGGCCCACGCCCACGGTCTCGACCAGCACCACGTCGAAGCCCGCCGCCTCCAAGAGCCCCATGGTCTCGCGCGTGGTCTTGGTGACGCCGCCCAAGGTGCCCGAGGTGGGCGAGGGGCGGATGAAGGCGGCATCGTCCTGCGCGAGCCGAGGCATGCGGGTCTTGTCGCCGAGGATCGAGCCGCCGGTACGCGCGCTGGTGGGGTCGACGGCGAGCACCGCGACCCGGTGGCCCTGGGCCGTCAGATGGGTGCCGAGGCTATCGATCATGGTCGACTTGCCGACGCCGGGCGGGCCGGTGATGCCGATGCGGCGCGCCTCGCCGCCAGAGCCGAGCAGCGCCTGGAGCAGCTCCTGGGCGCGGGCCTGGTGCTCCGGCTTGTTGCTCTCGATCAGGGTGATGGCGCGGGCGAGCACGGCGCGGTCGCCGCGCTTGACGCCGGCGGCGTAGTCCTCGATCGAAAGCTCCGGGCCCTTGGGCGATTTGGACGCCATCAGGCCGCCTTAGGCGGATTCAAGGACAAGCGCAAGGGGGCGCAAGGCGGTGCCAAGCGGCCCGGGCGGTGGTATAATGGTGCCCTGGCGCGAGGGGAAAGCGGGATGCCAATAGGAGGATTGGACGATGGCGGAGACAGCCAAGGGAAGGAACAAGCAAGTCAGCGACGGCATTTTCTTTTTCAGGCTCGCCGTGGGTTTGGTCGTGGCGCTGGCGGCCATCGCCCTGGGCGCGATCTTCTTCCTCGGCCAGAGCGGCCGTCAGACGATCGTCGATCAGCCGACGCAAAGCCTGTCGCCCTGAGCGGCGGCGGCCCCAAGCCGAGTCTTTTCAAGAGCGCGGGCGCGGCGCGTGGCAGCCTTCACAAGATATGGTGTGGCCGGGGCTAGTGCACCACGAAATAGGGTTGACGCGACTCGCCCGGTTCGCTATGCGCAGGGGCACAGGTGCATGGACGCGGAACAGCATCAACTGACGCTGAAGCAAGGGCCCGGCGGGCGACCGCCGGGCCCTTGGTTCGCGGGATGGGGGTAGGTCTTTGGTGGGCTGACTTATCCAAACGGATGCAATCCATCCGTTTGGGTCAGACCAGGCGGTGCGATCCAGACGGACGGGTCCGTCCGTCTGGTAAAACGCCCCGCCAGATCAATAGTCGTGGGCTGACTTATCCAAACGGATGCAATCCATCCGTTTGGGTCAGACCA
>CAYVYD010000410.1:0-1884 GCA_964454415.1 uncultured Hyphomicrobiaceae bacterium
GCTCGCTCGCTTCGTGGCGAGCTACGGCCTGGGCGAGTTGCTCTCCTACAAGGGGATCGCCGAGGGCGTCGAGAACACCAACTACCTGCTGCACACCTCTTCCGGCCCCTTCATTCTGACGCTGTACGAGAAGCGGGTGGCGGAGAAGGACCTGCCGTTCTTCCTGGGGCTGATGGACCATCTGGCCTCCGCCGGAATCAAGTGCCCGACGCCGCTGCGCGACCGCGAGGGGCGCATGCTGCGCGAGCTCGCCGGCCGGCCCGCCGCCGTCATCACCTTCCTCGAAGGCGTGTGGGTGAGGAAGCCCCGCGTCGAGCACTGCGCGCTGCTCGGCCGCGCGCTCGCCGAGTTCCACCTGGCCGGCCAAAGCTACGCCGCCACGCGCGCCAACACCCTCTCGGTCTCCGGCTGGCGCCCGCTTTACGAGGCCTGCGGCGCCGGCGTCGACACCATCGCGCCGGAGCTCACGGACGAGATCGAGTCCGAGCTCGCTCACCTCGATGCCCATTGGCCGGACGATCTGCCCGACGGCATCGTTCACGCCGACCTGTTTCCCGACAACGTGTTCTTTCTGGGCAACGAGGTCTCGGGGCTGATCGACTTCTACTTCGCCTGCAACGACATGCTCGCCTTCGACATCGCCGTCTGCCTCAACGCCTGGTGCTTCGAGCCCGACAACGCCTTCAACGTCACCAAGGCCAAGGCCCTGCTTGACGCCTATGGCGCGGCGCGTCCCCTGAGCGCGGCCGAGCTCGATCATCTGCCGCTGCTCGCCCGCGGCGCGGCGATGCGGTTTCTGCTGACCCGCGTCTATGACTGGCTCAACACCAGCGACGGGGCCTTCGTCGAGCGCAAGGACCCGATCGAGTATCTGCGCAAGCTGCGTTTCCACGCCAAGGTGAGGTCGGTCGGCGAATACGGGTTGGGGCCGGGCTGATGGCGGAGGCGCCCCACGTCGAGATCTTCACCGACGGCGCCTGCTCGGGCAATCCTGGCCCCGGCGGCTGGGGGGCACTGCTGCGCTTCGGCCAGCACGAGAAGGAGCTTTGCGGCGGCGAGGCCCAGACCACCAACAACCGCATGGAGCTGCGCGCGGCGATCGAGGCGCTGCGCGCGCTCAACCGGCCCGCCCGGATCGAGCTGCACACCGACTCCAACTATCTGCGGGGCGGCATCACCGAATGGATCGAGACCTGGAAGCGGAACGGCTGGCGCACCGCCAACCGCAAGCCGGTCAAGAACGCCGACCTATGGAGGGAATTGGACGGGCTGCGCGCCAGCCACGAGATCACCTGGCACTGGGTTAAGGGCCATACCGGGCACAAGGAGAACGAGCGCGCCGACGAGCTCGCCCGTGGCGGCATGGCGCCCTATCTGTGAGCCGGCCGCGGATTGCCTGAGCCCTACAGCGACTTCAGAAGCTCCTCGGCGTTGGAGATGACGGCGCTGGCTGGCGCCTCCTCGACATTGAGCGCCTTGACCACGCCGTCCTCGACCAGCATGGCGTAGCGCTGCGAGCGCTCGCCGAGCCCCACGCCGCTCGCGTCCAGCGTCATGCCGGCGGCGCGGGTGAAATCGCCATTGCCGTCGGCGAGGAACAGGATCTTGCCGTCCGCCCCGCTCTGCTTTGCCCAGGCGTCGAGCACGAACACGTCGTTGACTGCGATGCAGGCGACCGCGTCGACGCCCTTGGCCTTGAAGGCCTCGAACCCCTTGAGGAAACCGGGCAGGTGCTGGACGTGGCAGGTCGGCGTGAAGGCGCCGGGCACGGCGAACGCCGCCACCTTCTTGCCGCCGAAGACCTGCGCCGTGGTGACGGGCTCGGGCCCGTTCGAGCCCATGGTGGTGAAGGTGGCTTCCGGCAGGCGCGCGCCGACACTGATC
>CAYVYD010000411.1:0-1882 GCA_964454415.1 uncultured Hyphomicrobiaceae bacterium
GCCATAGGCTTGCTCGGAGATCTCGAGCCCGGCCTCGGTGAAGCTGTCCGCCACGTAGCGCGCCGCGCGGTCCAAGCCGTCTCCGTCAAAGGGCGCGCGCGGGCCGATGTCTTGGGCGAGTGCGGCGACGTGTTCGCGGAGCGAGGTCTCGAGCGGCTTGTTGGTCTTCGGCATGGGCGGTTACGAGGACAATTGGGAAGTCGGTCGCACGTTCGTAAGCGCGTCATGTCGGACCGGCGGCGTTCTATCTGATGGCGCGCCGAATTCTTTGCAGGGGACAGGCGTTTGCCGCGGCGGAAATATCTGCGCGGCGGTTCGAGCGCATTTGTCCCTGCCCCAGAGGATGGCCGCTACCGACAGGCAGGCGCAGCGGATCGATCAGGCGTCAGGATCACAACGCTTCACCGCCGGTCTCCCCGGTGCGTACCCGCACCGCCGATTCGAGATCGAGCACGAAGATCTTTCCATCGCCGATATTGCCGGTCTTGGCCGACTTCTGGATGGTCTCGACGACGCGATCAGCCATGTCGTCCGTCACGGCGATTTCCAGTTTTATTTTCGGAACGTAGCTGATGTCGTACTCCGAACCCCGGTAGATCTCCTTATGTCCGCGTTGTCGCCCGAAGCCGCGCACCTCGGTCGTCGACAGACCTTGAACGCCGGCCTCGCCCAGCGCGTTGCGAACCTCGTCGAGCCGGAAGGGCTGAATGAACGCTATGACATATTTCATCGTGCCGCCGTCCTGTTGCTTCAAAGATTGTAGGCGCTCTCGCCATGGGCGGTGACGTCGAGGCCCCGCACCTCGTCATCCTTGCTGACCCGCAGGCCAGCGGTTCGCATCACCAGCTGGATGATCAGGAACGTCGCTAGGGCCGACCACGCGAGCGTGGCGAGGACGCCAAGGGCTTGGACGCCAAGCTGCGAGACCATCGAGACGTCTTCTGGCAAACCAGCCCCGCCAAGCCCCGCCTCGACGAAAACGGCCGTCAGCAGAACACCGGTGGCGCCGCCGATCCCGTGGACGGCGAAAACGTCAAGCGAATCGTCGATCGAACAGCGCTGCTTGACCACGCCCACGGCGAAATAGCACAACATGCCGCCCGCCAAGCCGATGACCAGCGCCGCGGCCGGGCCGACGAAGCCCGACGCCGGCGTGATCGTCGCCAAGCCCGCAATCGTCCCCGTCACGATGCCCACCAGGCTCGGCTTGCCGAATTTGATCCATTCGATCGCCATCCAGACGAGCGAGGCCGTCGCCGCCGAGATGTGGGTGGCGGCCATGGCCATGCCGGCGTCGCCTCCGGAGGCGAGGGCGCTGCCCGCGTTGAAGCCGAACCAGCCGACCCAAAGCATCGAGGCGCCGGCCATGGTGATCCAGGGCGCGTGCGGCGGGTCTATATCATGTGGATAGCCGGAGCGGGCACCGAGCAGGACCGCAAGGACCAGCGCCGATGTTCCCGCGCTCAGATGCACGACCAGGCCGCCGGCAAAATCCATAATGCCCATGGTACCAAGCCAGCCGCCACCCCAAACCCAATGGGCGACCGGGGCGTAGACAACGACTAGCCACAATGCGCTGAACAGCAGGACTGCTCCAAATTTGATGCGTTCGACGAAGGCGCCCACAATGAGCGCCGGCGTAATGATCGCGAAGGTCATTTGGAACATGAAATAAACGCTCTCCGGGATGGTCGTGCCCGGAAATGCCGCCTCCCGCCCCACCCCGATCAAAAACACCTTGCCGAGGCCGCCGATCCACGCCTCGTAGTCGTTGGGCAGCGTGACGCGTGGCGAGGTCACGCGGCGCCCGCGCTCGACCTGATAGCCGGCCGCGCGCAGACGCTCAGCGACGACATCGAGGGTCGGAACCTCAATCGGCACG
>CAYVYD010000412.1:0-1866 GCA_964454415.1 uncultured Hyphomicrobiaceae bacterium
CTTGCATCCGAACCCTCGAAACCAAACAGAATTGCGCGCTATTTATGAGTCCTCAGCCTAATGTGGGCTCTGCCGGCGCCGCGCCAAGGGCGGAGCCGTCAGCGGTCGAGAAACCACAGGAGCAGGCTCAGGCCCGCGCTCACCAGGAGCGAGGTGGTGATCGGGATATAGAGCCGGAAATCGCCGCGCTCGATGACGATGTCGCCGGGCAACCGGCCCAGCCCCAGTTTGCTGAGCCAGGGCCACAGCAGGCCGATGGCGATGAGTGCGATCCCGAAGGTGATCAGCAGGCGGCCCATGGTCGCTCGATCCTCTCCCCGCGCTTCTCCCCGGGCGGCCGCGCCCCGTACCGGCTTCCCGCGCTCAACCCTTGTAAGGCCGCACGCCCTCCGGCATCAAGGGCGGGCGGTGGGGTGCGTCGCTCCCTGCCTGTTGTTATTGGGCGCCCCCGGACTCGTTCTGGGGGTCCAATGGAGCGGTGGCCGACGGCGCGGTCCCGGCCGGAACCGCCCGAGTGGATGGCCGGTACGAGACCGGGCATGGCGCCGACAAGGTACGGGCGCCCGCCAAGCCCCGCCGCGGGAGGACGATACCCCATGAAGCTGGATGGTCTAGAGCCCTTCGAGATCGCCGTCGATGAGGTCGTGCTCGACGATTTGCGCGACCGCCTCGCGCGCACGAAATGGCCCGAGAACGGACCCGAAGCGGGCTGGGAGCTCGGCGCCGATCCCGCCTACATGCGCCGCCTCGCCCAATATTGGCTCAACCGTTACGACTGGCGGGGGGCGGAAGCGCGTCTCAACCGCTTTCCGCAGTATCTGGCTCCCGTCCCGCTCCCCGGCGGCGGCGAGATCGAGATCCATCTCCTGATCGAGCAGGGAAGCGGCGCCAATCCCCGCCCGCTGCTTCTCACCCATGGCTGGCCGGGCAGCTTCTTCGAGTTCCTCGAGATCGTCGAGCCGCTCGCCCATCCCGAGCGCTTCGGCGGCGAGGCGGACGACGGCTTCACCCTCGTCATCCCCTCGCTGCCGGGCTACGGCTTCTCGGCCCCCCCGCCCCGGCCGCTGCTGCCGCGCGAGGTGGCGGGCCTCTGGCTGGCGCTGATGCGGGACCGCCTGGGCTGCCCCCGCTTCCTCGCCCAGGGGGGCGACTGGGGGGCGAGCGTCACCGCCTGGCTGGCGCACGACGCGCCGCAGGCGGTCGCCGCCGCCCACTTCAACATGGTGCCCCTGCGGCCCTGGCTCGATCCGGACGCGCCGCTAACCGATGAGGAGAAGGCGTTCCTCGCCGCCACCAAGGCCAAGCTCGCCCGCGAGACCGGCTACCAGGCGATCCAGGGCACCAAGCCGCTGACGCTGGCCTATGGCTTGAGCGATTCGCCAATCGGGCTCGCCGCCTGGCTCGTCGAGAAGTTCCACGGCTGGAGCGGCGGCGGGGCGGAGCCCCCCTTCTCCTTCGATCAGCTCCTCACCAACGCGATGATCTATTGGGCGACGGGGAGCATCCACGGCTCGATGTGGCTCTACCGCGCCTTCTTCGAGACGGGGGCGCTGGCGCTGGGCCAAGGCGAGCGGATCGGCGTCACCTGCGGCTATTGCCTGCCGCCCCACGACCTCTTCGCCCGTCCCCCCACCTCGTGGCTCGAGCGGCTCGGCCCGGTCGGCCGCCGCACCGATCTGGCGGCCGGCGGCCACTTCACCGCGCTTCAGGCGGGCGATGATCTACGAAGGGACATGCAAGCCTTTTTTGCCCGCCATGGCCGTTTCTAGAGCTTTTTCGCTTTTAATTGAATCGCTCAAACGCTCTAGCTCTTTGATTTTTCGCGCTTTTTAACGGAAAACCGGTTCCCGCTTTTCCTAAAGCGCT
>CAYVYD010000413.1:0-1865 GCA_964454415.1 uncultured Hyphomicrobiaceae bacterium
CTGGTCAAGGACGGCGAGCACCGCATGTCGCGGCCGCAGGACCTGGCGCTCCTGATCCACGAGATCGGGGTGCTCTCGGAAGCCGCGCGGTCCTAATCCCTCTCCGCCTCGGCGGGCGCCTTCCCGCCCAGTCCCTCGCCCATCAGCTCCTCGATGAAGAGGCTCAAGAGCTGCGGTCGCCCGGTGACGCCGGCCTTGGCGTAGATCGCGTTGCACTGCGCCTTGACGGTGCCGGCCTTGGTCTGGCGGATCCCGGCGACCTCGGCGATCGAGAGCCCCTTGATGGCGAGCACCGCCACGTCGCGTTCCGACGGGGTGAGCGACCAGTCGTCGAAATATTCCTCCATCAACTGCCAGAAGGCGCCGGAGGCCGCGCGGAGCTGGCAGGCGATGCGCCGCTGCCGCCGCTGCACCTTGCGCAGTTCCAGCGCCGTCATGGCGACGCCGAGGCCGAGCGCCACCACCGCGGCGAGCTCGAGGCTGTGATGCTCCACACCTCCCAGCGCGTCCTCGAAGCCCAGCAGGTCGAACACCACGTCGGCCAGGAAGAACAGCGCGCAGAAGCCCTGCAGGGCGAGCAGCGCCCACAGGGCCCAGCTCCTGCGCGCCAGCCCTGCGACGGGCGTCTGCGTCCAATTAGAGTTGGCCATGGCTCCCTTTCGGGTCACGCCGAGGGGTCGGGAATCTCCTTTACGCCGGTCATCATGGCCTTGACCAGATTGATCTTGGAACGCCAGGTCTCGAACAGGACGCCGGCGACGTGGATGCCGACGCAGACGAGCGCGTAATAGGCCAGGCCCTCGTGCAGCTCCTCAACCCAGTCCTCGAAGCGGAAGGCGCGCGTCGTCAGCATGAAGCCGGTGACGCCGATCGCGATCATGGTGGCGAGCAGATTGAAGATCATCAGCGCGCCTAACGGATTGTGCGAGAGATAAAGGCCGGGCTGCCCCCAAAAGATCCCCTTGAGGTGGGCGCGGACGCGGGCGGCCGACGGCCAGAACGCGGCGAAGCGCGCGTGCCCCTTTCCCACCAGCCCCCATAGGATGCGGATGGCGACGAGTGTGACAAGCGCGTAGCCGGCATAGATATGGAGGGGGCTGTCGTCGTCGATCACTATAAAATTGGCGAAGAACAGCAGCGCCACGCCCCAATGGGTGGTGCGCACGAGCCCATCCCAGACCTTGACGTTCCGCATGGTTCATTTCCTTTTGCCGTCTTGCAGCGGCGCCGCCACGAAGGCGGCGCCGCTGGCGTAGGATTGCAAGCGACCGCGCCGGACTAGTCGTCCAGCTTGACCTTGAGGACCTTGCCGGTTTCCGGGTCGACATAGATCTCGTGGGTCTTGCCGTCCATCTCGGCAAAGGCCTCGAAGAAGCCGTCCTCGGTCCTGACCTCGTGAACGGCGTAGCCTTGCCGCCGCAACTGGGCCGCAATCTCCTCCTTGTTCTTGCCGG
The DNA here is from genome assembly GCA_964454415.1 of uncultured Hyphomicrobiaceae bacterium. Taxonomy (GTDB): domain Bacteria; phylum Pseudomonadota; class Alphaproteobacteria; order Rhizobiales; family Methyloligellaceae; genus JAJFHN01. The sequence goes on from CAYVYD010000413.1 coordinate 1,455, forward strand.
CGAAATCGCCCTTGGCGACCGCCGCCGCGGCGAGGCCTGAGGGGAGCGCGAGCGCGGCGCCCAATGCGGCGACGCGCAGCAAATCGAAAGCACGTGTCATTTGCTTCTCCATCGGGGACTGTTGGCGGGCCCGGTCCGGCAATGGAACGGAACCCTTGCCCGCAATATCGCGGGGAAAGGGCGGCGCGCCCATTGCGCTCAGGCTTAGGGCGCGCTGCTTATACCGATGGTTTAGATGCCGTCCGTCGCGAGCAGCGCCTCGAGCCCCTCGCGGTAGCTCGGAAAGGCGGGCTCGAAGCCCAGCTCCGCCTTGATCAGCGCGTTCGAGACCCGCTTGCACTCGCGGTAGAAGCTCTTGCCCATGGGGCTCAGATCCGCCTCTTCGAAGGGGATCTCGGGCGGCGGCTCGAC
>CAYVYD010000414.1:0-1860 GCA_964454415.1 uncultured Hyphomicrobiaceae bacterium
GTGTTGATCGCCTCGTAGAAGTCGCCCTTCGAGGTGGCGCCGTCGCCGCCGACCGCGACGGCGACGCGGGGCTCGCCGCGCAGCTTGAAGGCGAGCGCCACGCCGGCGGCGTGGGGAAAATGGGTGGCGACCGGGATACAGACGGGGAAGTCCTCACGCGGGCCCTTGAAGTCGCTGCCGCGCTCGTCGCCGCCCCAATAGAGCAGGATCTCCTCGAGTTCGACGCCGCGCCAGAGCTGGGCAGCCTGCTCGCGGAACGAGGGCACGAATACGTCCTCGGGGCGCATCGCCGCGGCCACGCCGACGCCGACCGCCTCCTGACCAAGTGCGGAGGCATAGGTGCCGAGCCTGCCGGTGCGTTGCAGCGCGACCGCCTTTTCATCGAGGATTCGGGTCAGCACCATAGCCCGGTAGAGCGGCACCAGCGCGGCGGCGTCCCGCGCGAAGTCCGGAAGCGGCGCGGCGAGCGTGCCGTCGGCGGCGAGATAGCCGGTGAAGGGGACGGTGAAGGTGATCGGCGGCCGCTGTCCGCCCTTATCCGCGTCGTCCTGCATCTCAAGCGTTCTCGGCCCGTCCGTTTTCCGGTGCGCGATGCATTCTGTGTCGGCCACGGGCCATCATAGTCGTCATCGCCCGCGCGAACACCCCAATCACGATTTCGGGAATGCGAGGGAGAAAGTCCACATCTTCTCGCGCAAATGTGTTCTTGTCGGCCTCTGGCCGCCGGCTCGACAATGACGCCTAAGCTAACGCTTGGCCACGCCGGCTCCATTGACCTGTCTCAATGCAGTCGGCGTCAGGCTTTGCGAGCCTCGCGGGCGAGAGTGCGCAGGACGGGTGCGGGGCCACCGATCTCCAGGAGGAGGAGAGGAATTCGCCATGAGCACCCCCCGCATCAAGGCCATCGATCACACGGTCCAATTGACCCACGAATGGATCGCCGAACTTCAGGACCGGTTGGACTGGGCCGACTTCCAGCGCGCCTACAGGCTGCTCCGCGTCACGCTTCAGAGCCTGCGCGACTGGCTCAATGTCGACGAAGCCGCGCAGTTGGGAGCCCAGTTCCCGATGCTGCTGCGCGGTATCTATTACGAGGGTTGGCATCCCGCCGGGACGCCCGTTGGCGAGCGCGGCCTCGATGATTTCATCGCGCGGATCGACGATGCCTTCAAGACCGATCCGATCGACGATCCCGAGGAGGCCGTATCGGCCGTCTTCAAGCAACTATCCCACCGGATCTCCGAGGGCGAGATCGAGGATGTGAGAAACCGGCTGCCGAAACCCTTGCGCGATCTCTGGCCGGAGTGACCGGCGCGGGACAGAAATCGAGGGCGCGCGGTTATTCGAGGTCGAACGCGGCCACCAGCGGCGCGTGATAGGAGTCGGGCGGACGGTCGATCTTGGCATAGGCGATCAATTCGTCCTCGAGCGTCTCGTTGTGGATCTCGAGCTCGCGGAAGCGGGCCATCAGCGAGCGGCTCGCCAGAATGTGGTCGGGCAGTTGGGCGCGGCCATGATGGAGCGCGCTGAAGCGGCGGTCCTTGGGGAGGGAGCGTTCCAGCGGAACGACGCTGCGCGCCGCCAGCCGGCCGCTGCCGGTATCCTCCTCGGCGCCGATCACGATCCGCAGCGGCACCTCGTGATCCTCGGCGTTGAAGTCGCCGCAGACGGCGATCAGGGCATGCGGGTCCTGGTCCATCAACTGCTCGAGCAACAGCCTGAGCTCCAGCGCCTGGCCCATGCGCTTGATCCCGGCGAGGAAATAGCCCTCCGCCCAGCCGCCGACCGACTTCCAGACGAAGGGCGCCTCCTTCTGCCCCTCGATCGGCACCGCGAGCGGCGCGCGCAGATGCACGTTGA
>CAYVYD010000415.1:0-1859 GCA_964454415.1 uncultured Hyphomicrobiaceae bacterium
TGCACGACCACGCGCAATTGGGAAGTTTCTTCGAATGGAGGGGCCCCCGGGGGCCGGCCGCGCTCTTCATGAACAACAATCTCTCGGGCGCGCCGGACGCGGGCAACAAGAACGGCGCGGCCGCCATTTGCGCCGTCAACCCAAACGCCAAGATCATCGTCTCGATCCGTTCGCAGTCGACCATGCCGCGTTCGCTCTATTGGCTCTGCGTGAAAACCGGAGACGGCCGCAGGTTCGAAAGGTTCGTCAACGACATCATCGCCAACGGCAAGCTCGATTACGCGGCGCTGGTCGAAGGCTACCACGGCGTTTTCGGCAAGGACAACGTGCTCGTGCTGCTGTACGAGGAGGTGGCCGCGACGCCGCAAGCGACGGTCGAGCGCCTGGCGCGCTTCTTCGGCGTGGCGGCGCCCACGCTCCAGGATCACCAGACCGCGCCCCTCAAGGTAACGCCGGGCGATCTGGAAATAGCGGCCCGCCGGTGGTTGAACGACCGCGCCGCGCGGCGGGGCAACGAAAGGCCGCATCTCGCCAATGGGTTCTTGAACCGGACGCTGATGGCGGCGGCCCATTGGGGCGATCTCGCCTACGCCCGGCTGACGGACCGGGGGATGACATTGATCAGGTTGCGCGATCAAGACAGGCGCTTGCTCGCGGCCTATGGCGAGTCCAACCGCCGCTTGTTCGCTTCTCTTTATGACAGCCCCTTCGCGAGCCTGTATCCCGGCATGGAGCGGGCCACCGGGCAAGCGGAGGCCAAGGCCGCCAGCACCGCGCGGGAGCCGGTTTCTTGACCGGGAGCGGACGGCTTGCGGCGTCCGCCCTTGGGCACGGGCGCGCCGCCGACGACGTGAAGGCGGCGTTGCCGCTCAAATTCGCCCGCGCGCTCTATCAAACCAACCGCCTGCCCGAATGGCTTTACAAGGCCGCGCTGAAACTCATTCCCGGCAATTGGTTTCCCGAGCCGCAATCCTATGTGCTCCACACCGATGTCGACGGCCGCGCGGTGTCCCTGCTTCACCGCACCAACGACACGCTGGGACGCGAGGCATGGCTGTTCGGTTATTACGACCGGCTGGCGCTGACCTTTCTGCGGCGGTTGGCGAAGCGGCTGAAGGGCGGTCGGGAGGCTCCGCTCGCATTTTACGATATTGGCGCGAATATAGGGAATCACACGGTTTTTCTGGCTGATCTCTTTGACGAAATCTACTGCTTCGAACCGAACCCGAAGGCGCTTGAGCTCTTGACGGCGAACACGGCCTCCCTCCCCAATGTCCGGATCATTCCGGTCGGGCTCTCGGATCAAGACGCCGAACTCGGCTTCATGACAGGGAGCGAGCGCAATCTGGGCAATGCCCATATCGTGGCGCAAGGCGAGGGCCCGGCGCCCACGGTTTGGATCGCGGCGCGCAGCGGCGACGGGATCGTTCGCGAGGAGAAGCTCGCGCCACCCGCGCTTCTCAAGATCGACGTCGAAGGACACGAGGCTCAGGTGATCGAGGGTCTCGAGGAGACGATTGCAGAGCACACGCCGGTGATCGTGGTTGAAATTTTGGAGCGCGCGCTCGGAAAGGCCGGTCCTGTCGCGGATCTGCTGCGAACGAGCGGCTACCGCGCGTTCAGGATGAGCGGCCTCGGGCGCGCACGCCAGCTTCTCTCCTTTCACAACAGGCTCGTTCTTGAGCCTTACGCCTTCGAGAGGCCGTGCGAAAGCGCGCTCGCTATCCCGCCCCGCCATTGGGAAGCGCTGAAGGACCTCGTGGAATGACCGGCGCCCTGCGGGCCGTGCTCAGCCGCTGGCTGCCGCAGCGCTCCATCCTGCGCCCGGCGTCACGCATACTGGTCTCGCTCGCCGGGCG
>CAYVYD010000416.1:0-1849 GCA_964454415.1 uncultured Hyphomicrobiaceae bacterium
ACCACCGGCGCGCCCAGCAGCTCAGCCAGCGCGGCGTTGCTGTCGCTCCCTTCGAGGTCGAGCCCGTCGTAAAGGCCCTTATTTCCCTCGATCAGCGCCAGGTCGCTTCCGCCCGCCCGGGCGAGCGTGGTCAGGATCTCGTCGTGGGTCTGGGTGTGGAAGTCGAGGTTGTAGCAGGGCGCGGCCGAGGCGCGGGCGAGCCACATGGGGTCGATGTAGTCGGGGCCCTTCTTGAAGGTCTGGACGCTTTGGCCCTGGGCCGAGAGCGCTGCGGCGATGCCTATTGCCAGCGTCGTCTTGCCGGATGATTTGTGCGCGGCGGCGAGATAGAGCTGGGGCATGGTCAGGCAACCGCGGTGAGCTGCGCCTTGTCCCTCTCCCGCCACATCGCCTCGGCCTGCTTCTGCGCCGCCTCCATGGTAGCCGCCCGGCCCATCGCCTTCAGGACGATGGCGAGCGTGCCGGTGACCGAGGCTTCGGCATAGTCGTCGCCGAGCGAGCCCTCCCACAGGGCGACGAGATCGCCGAGCTCCATGTCCTCGGCCGGCGCCTGGCGCGGCTCGGGCAGCAGCGGCGGCCAGCGCTCCTCCTCGCCCTTGCCGTCGTGCAGCGTCCAGACCTCGCAGGGCTTGTTGGGGCGGCGCTCGATCTCGCCGCCCTCGCCGCGGAAGACGATCATGTGCTCTTGCCCCAGCAGCTCCGCCGCGCCGCGGTGGATCTCCATGTAGCCGGGATGGAAAATGCCCTGGAGCATCAGCGGCGCGCCGAAGGGATTGAGCATGCGCGAGAGGGTATGCACCGGCGAGCGCAGCCCGAAGATCCGGCGCAGCTCGATCAAGTCCTTCATCTTCTGACAGAGATGCTCGAGCGGCACATAGGCGAAGTTGGCCTTGGCGATGTGGGCCGCCGCCTCGTCCAGATTGGTGGCGATCGGATAGCCCAGCCGCTCCAGCGTCTCGCGGGTGTAGATGCGCCCGGGCGTGTGGCCCTCGGTGCCGTGCATGAAGATGGTGACGCCGCTGCGCGCGAGCAGCAGGGCGGCGAGCAGGAACCAGGGCAATTGCCGCCGCTTGCCCGCGTAGGACGACCAGTCGATATCGACCTTGGGCAGCGACTTGGGCAGCTTGAACGTCTTGCGCACGGCGCGCACGAAGCCGGCGATCTCCTCGGGGCTTTCCTCCTTGACGCGGAGCAGCATCAGCAGCGCGCCGATCTGTTCGGGCAGCACCTCGCCGCGCAAGATCATGCCCATGGCTTCATCGGCCTCCTCGAGCGTGAGCGAGCGCGAGAGTGTCTTGCCGCGGCCGAGAATGGCGGTGAAGCGTGCGAAAGGATGCGGTTCCATGGGGTCGACTTTCTAACCTCGGGCCGGCGATTGTTCGGGGCTGCGCGCGGCCGGCTCGTCGGCCAGGCTTTCCGGCACGAAGCGCAGCACCTTCATGCCGATGAGGGCGATCGCCAGGGCGAGCGCCACGCCACCCAACGCCAACCCGATCTCGGGCAGCGACGGGCTATAGGAGGCGACCACGCCGTCATAGAAGCTGCTGCTCACCTCCTGGCCCGGAAACATCGCGAGCGGATAGGCCTGGCCGCCGATGATAATGACGTAGAGATTGGCGATGGCGCCCGCTATCACCAGGGCGCTGGCGAGCGCGATGGTCGGCCGCGACGTGTTGAACGCAGGCAGCAGCAGCAGCGCCATCGGCACCACGCCGCCGATCAGAACGTGCCCCAGCCAGAACAGCCAGGTGTAGGTCCCGCCCCCGGCGAGGATGAAGCGCTCGACGCCTTGATGCTCGGCCGGCTGCTCGGCGTCTTCGTCGGCGTCGTGCTCTATATGACGGCGGCG
>CAYVYD010000417.1:0-1847 GCA_964454415.1 uncultured Hyphomicrobiaceae bacterium
TGGTCGTGCGCGCCCGGCTGCTCGCGGGCGTTGGTCAAGCGCCGCGCCACCGCCTTGTAGAGGGTCTCGATCAGAAGCGTCGACTTGCCGCCGCCCGAGACGCCGGTGATGCAGGTGAAGGTGGAGAGCGGGATCTCGGCGGTGACGTTCTGCAAATTGTTGGCCCTGGCGCCGACCAGCTTGAGCCGGCGGGTCTTGCTCGCCTCGCGCCGGGCGGCGGGGAGTGGGATGGCGCGGGTGCCCGAGAGATACTGCCCGGTCAGGCTTTCCGGCGCCGCCATGATCGCTTGGGGCGTGCCCTGGGCGACGATCTCGCCGCCATGGATGCCGGCGCCGGGGCCGATGTCGAGCAGGTGGTCGGCGGTGAGGATCGCCTCCTCGTCATGCTCGACCACGATCACCGAATTGCCGAGGTCGCGCAGCGACCCCAGCGTCGTCAGCAGCCTGGCGTTGTCGCGCTGGTGCAGGCCGATCGAGGGCTCGTCCAGTACGTAGAGCACGCCGGTGAGCCCCGAGCCGATCTGGCTGGCGAGGCGGATGCGCTGGGATTCGCCGCCCGAAAGCGTGCGCGAGGCGCGGGAAAGCGTCAGATAATCGAGGCCGACGTCGTTCAAGAACTTCAGCCGCTCGCGGATCTCCTTCAAGATCCGCCCCGCGATTTCCTTCTGCTTGGCGGTGAGCTTGGCCGGAAGCGCCTCGAACCACTCGCCGCAATGGCGGATCGGCATCGCCGCCACCTCGCCGATGTGGAGGCCGGCGATCTTGACCGCTAGCGCCTGGGGCTTCAGCCGGTAGCCGCCGCAGGCGGTGCAGGGGTGGTTGGACTGGAACCGGGAGAGCTCCTCGCGCACCCAGGCCGACTCGGTCTCGCGCCAGCGCCGCTCGATGTTGGTGATCACCCCCTCGAAGGGCTTGTTGGTGGTGTAGCTCCGCGCGCCGTCGTCATAGACGAAGGTGATCTCCTCCTCGCCAGAGCCGAACAGGATGGTCTCGCGCACGCCTTGGGGGAGGCTCTCCCAGGGCGCCGTCATGGGGACGCGGTAGCGCTTGGCGATGGCCTCCAGCGTCTGGACGTAATAGGGCGAGGAGGCGCCGGTGCGCGCCCAGGGCGCGACCGCGCCGTTGCGCAGGCTCAAGCCCGGGTCGGGCACCACCAGATCGGCCTCGAAGGCAAGCTCGGTGCCGAGCCCGTCGCAGGCGGGACACGCGCCGAACGGGTTGTTGAAGGAGAACAGCCGCGGCTCGATCTCCTCGATGGTGAAGCCCGAGACGGGGCAGGCGAAGCGGGCCGAGAAGATGATCCGCTCGTGGGTCTCGTTCTTGGACCGGTTGGGCCCCTCCATTTGATCGGCGGGGAGCGGCTTGTCGGCGAGCTCGACGATGGCGATGCCGTCGGCGAGCGCGAGCGCGGTCTCGAGCGAGTCGGCGAGCCGCGAGGCGATGTCGGGGCGCACCACCACCCGGTCCACCACCACGTCGATGTCGTGCTTGAACTTCTTGTCCAAGGCCGGCGCCTCGGCGAGCTCGTAAAACTCGCCGTCCACCTTGGCGCGCTGGAAGCCGCGCTTCTGCAGCTCCAAGAGCTCCTTGCGGTACTCGCCCTTGCGGCCGCGCACGATGGGGGCGAGCAGATAGGCGCGGGTGCCTTCCTCGAGCGCTAGCGTGCGGTCGACCATCTGGCTCACCGTCTGGCTTTCGATGGGAAGTCCGGTGGCCGGCGAATGGGGGACGCCGACCCGGGCGAACAGCAGCCGCATGTAGTCGTAGATCTCGGTGACGGTGCCGACGGTCGAGCGCGGGTTGCGCGAGGTGGTCTTCTGCTCGATCGAGATCGCCGGCGAGAGCCC
>CAYVYD010000418.1:0-1800 GCA_964454415.1 uncultured Hyphomicrobiaceae bacterium
TCTGCCGCCTCGGCCCCCGGTAGGGGTGGAGAGAGGCGGGCCGGCGCCACCGTGGCCTCAGAGCAGCGCTGCCTCAAAAGACCTCTCCCCATGACCCCCATTCCGAACGGGCGAATATGGGATATCATGGGATTTCATGGGCGTCAACGGAAACGGTAGGGATATGCGGGTTGACGGCGGGTTAAGCCCGCCGGGCTGGGGGATCGGTGGGCGGCATCATCGCCGGTTAGGGTTAAGCGAGTGTTGATCGCGACCCGCCTGCCCATTGCCCTGCCCCAGGAGCGATAATAATGTCGCCTAGACTCACGCGAGGCATCACCGGCAGCCGCGCCGCCGGAAGCGGGACGATGAAAACGGCGATCATTTGGGCAATGACGGTTTGCGCGCTGACGCTCGGCGGCTGCGCGCGGCTCGCCGACGCGCCCGCGGAGCAGGCGAATCTCTATGCCGACGTCGGCGCCGCGGGCGCGCCCGTGAAGCTCGCCTATCGCGACGAGGGCACGGGCCCGCCCCTGCTGATGCTGCACGGCCTGGGCGCCAATGTTTACACCTGGCGCAGCATCGAGCCGATGCTGGCGCAGGACCACCGGATGATTTCGGTCGACCTGAAGGGCTTCGGCCTGTCGGACAAGCCCATGGACGACCACTATTCGGTGTTCGATCAGGCCGATCTGATCGCCGACTTCATCGTCGCGAAGGACCTCAGGAACCTCACCCTGGTCGGTCACTCCTTCGGCGGCGGCGTGGCCCTGCTGCTCGCCCTCGACAAGCGCCCGCGGCTCAAGGGGCGGATCAAACGGCTGGTGCTCATCGACACCATCGCCTACCAGCAAAAGATCCCGGTGTTCTTCAAGGTGTTGCGCACGCCGGTCGTCAACCAGGTCGGCGCCCGGCTGACGCCGCCCTACATGCAGGCGCGCACGGCGCTCCGCATCGCCTATTACGACGACAGCAAGATCAGCTTCCAGGACGTGACCGCCTACGCCAAGCCGCTGACCACGCCGGGCGGCAAGCACGCCCTGATCGAGACCGCCAAGAACATCAACCTCGACGACTTCAAGGGTGTCGGCGCGCGTTACCGGACGATCAGGCAGCCCGCGCTCATCATTTGGTGCGACCACGACAAGGTCGTGCCGGAGGCGATCGGGCGGCGCCTGCACGCCACCATGCCGCACTCGACCTATCGGAAAATGACGGGATGCGGGCACCTGCCGCACGAGGAAAAGCCCGACGAGACGGCGCGGGCGATCCTGGCGTTCCTGCAACGGTGAACGGCAGGCGGGACCCCAAGATTCAGGATCCAAAACTGGCCGGCCGGCGCAGGGTTTCGCCTGCGCCGGCCGCTATGTCTCAATATGCCAGACGGCCTGTAAGCCGGGTTCTGTCCCCGCGCCCTTCCCGCTTGCGCGGGCGCGACGCGATGGATGGCCATTCATCTGGGACGCCCGTCGCCGGACGCCTCATGCAACCAACCCGGATGGCGAAGCCTGGAAACCGGCCGGGCGACGTGCCCGCCATCCCTATGCGGTCTTGCTCCCGGTGGGGTTTGCCGTGCCGCCCGCGTTGCCGCCGGCGCGGTGCGCTCTTACCGCACCCTTTCACCCTTGCCTCGCGGACCGGAGCCCGCAAGGCGGTTTGCTTTCTGTGGCACTTTCCCTGGGGTTTCCCCCGCCGGGCGTTACCCGGCACCGTGTCTCCATGGAGCCCGGACTTTCCTCTCCCGCGGCGCGCAGGACCACAACGCCCAACGCCGCGGCAGCGGCCATCCGGCCGACTGGCACGGTCGAAATAAGGGGCCTT
>CAYVYD010000419.1:0-1776 GCA_964454415.1 uncultured Hyphomicrobiaceae bacterium
AGGACGTCGAGGCGTGGCCCGAGCGCAACGTCTTCTTCGGCGGCGTGCACGCCGCGCGCGCGCTGCGCGGTGGCTTCGAGGGCGCGGGTGACCCGCGCCGCGAAGGCGCGTCGCTGGTGCTGTGATGGCTCACCGCAGACGTGCCCTGGCGCTCCGCCACGTCGGCTTCGAGGACCTGGGGAGCCTCGCCGCCTCGATCGAGGCCCACGGCTACGAGATCGCCTACTGCGACGCCGGCGTCGACGATTTCGCCGCCCGCCTGGCGCCCGCCGCGAACCGGCCCGACCTGCTGATCGTCCTCGGCGGCCCGATCGGCGCCTATGAGGAGGAGCGCTACCCCTTCCTCGCCCACGAGGTCGCGGCGATCGAACGCCGCATCGCCGAGGGGCTGCCCGTGCTCGGCGTCTGTCTCGGCGCCCAGCTCGTCGCCCGGGCTCTCGGTGCCCGCGTCTATCCGGGCAAGGTCAAGGAGATCGGCTGGACGCCGCTCGAGCCCACGCCCGAGGGCGCGCGCTCCTGCCTCTCGCCCTTGGCCCAAAATAGCTGGCAGGTGCTCCACTGGCACGGCGACACCTTCGACCTTCCCGAGGGCGCCAAGCGCCTCGCCTCGACGCCCGCGACCGCGAACCAGGCCTTTTCATACGGTCCCCGTGTCCTCGGCCTCCAATTCCATATCGAGATCACCGGCCGCGCCATCGAGCGCTGGCTGATTGGCCACGCGGTCGAGCTAGCCCAGGCCGGCCTCGACTTGGCCCGGCTCCGGGCCGAGACCGCCCGCTGGGCGGGCGGCCTGGAGCGCGCCTGCCCCAAAGTCTTGGACGCCTGGCTCGGCGGAACGTAGTCCGCGACGCATGCCGCACGCGGACCACCCCCTGATCACCCTTCTCGACATCATCGCCGTCCTGCTGGGGTTGGCGGCGCTGTTCGGCTATCTCAACCACCGCCTGCTCGAGCTGCCCCACACCATCGGCCTGGTGGTGATCGCGCTGTCCGCATCCGCCGCGATCCTCGCCGCCGATTTCTATTGGCCGCAGGCCGGCATCGGCCCCGCCGTGCGCGACGCGCTCGGTGGCATCGATTTCTACCAGGCGCTGATGGAGGGCTTTCTGAGCGCCCTGCTGTTCGCCGGAGCCATCCATATCGACCTTTCGCGGCTCGCCACGCGCAAATGGGCGATCGGCCTGATGGCGAGCATCGGCGTGCTGATCTCCACCCTGCTGGTTGGCGCCGCCCTGTGGGGCCTCGGCCAGGCGGCGGGCGTCAAGATCCCGTTCCCATGGGCGCTGGTGTTCGGCGCGCTGATCTCGCCGACCGACCCCGTCGCCGTGCTCGGCATCCTCAAGACCGTGCGCGTGCCGCCGCTGCTGGAGGCCAAGATCGCCGGCGAATCCCTCTTCAACGACGGCATCGGCGGCGTCGTCTTCACCATCATGGTGGCGCTGGCCATGCGCGCCGGCGGCGGCGAACCCATGGGGCACTGGACGTCGCCGAGCTGTTCGCGCTGGAGGCCTTCGGCGGCGCCGCGCTGGGGCTTGCCTTCGGCCTCGTCGCCTTCCTGCTGCTCTATTCGCTGGACGAGCACAATCTCGAGATCATGATCACGCTGGCGCTCGTCACCGGAGCCTATTGCGCGGCGCTGCATCTGCATGTGAGCGGCCCCATCGCCGTCGTCATCGCCGGCATCCTGATCGGCAATCAGGGCGCAGCACTCGCCATGAGCGAGCGCACCCGCTCGCACCTCTTTCAGTTCTGGGAGCTCGCCGACGAGATCCTGAA
>CAYVYD010000420.1:0-1767 GCA_964454415.1 uncultured Hyphomicrobiaceae bacterium
TGTCAAACGGCGTTGAAAATTGACCCCCTATCGGCGTCCAAAATTGACCCCTCTGTTGGTTGTCCTGGGCTGGCGGCGAGGCGCGTAGCCATCAGCTAGCGCAGCGCGTCGCCGCCGGGTGAGCTGCGTGAGATTCAGCTGCCCGGAGGGGGTCTGGGGGAGGTTGAATAGATTGTGGATCAAGCCCTGGTCTTGAGGCGCCAGCTGTCGTTTCCGGTCTCGACGATGTCGCAGTGATGGGTCAGGCGGTCGAGAAGGGCCGTGGTCATCTTGGCGTCGCCGAAGACGGTGGGCCATTCGCCGAAGGTCAGGTTGGTGGTGATGATCACCGATGTGCGCTCATAGAGCTTGCTGATCAGATGGAAGAGGCGTTGGCCGCCGGACTGGGCGAAGGGCAGATAGCCCAGCTCGTCGAGGACGACGAGGTCCAGGCGTGAGAGCTGGGCGGCCAGAGCGCCGGAGCGGCCCTGACGGGCTTCCTCCTCGAGCCGGTTCACCAGATCGACGGTGTTGAAGTAGCGCCCGCGCGCCCCGGCCCGCACCACGTTGGCGGTGATGGCGATGGCCAGGTGGGTCTTACCGGTGCCCGTTCCGCCGATCAGGACGATGTTGCGGTGCTCGGCCAGGAATGAGCCGCCATGCAGGGCATGCACGAGGCTCTCGTTGATGGGCGAGCCCTCGAAGTTGAAGCGCGCCAGATCCTTCATCGCCGGCAGCTTGGCGGCGGTGATCCGATATCGGATGGAGGCGGCCTGACGATGGGCGGCCTCGGCCTTCACCAGATCGGCCAGGATCTCCATGGCGGTGCGCTTGCGCTGCAAGCCCGTGGTGACGGCGTCGTCGAAGGCGCCGGCCATGCCCTTGAGGCCCAGCTCGCCCAGCGCCTGGATCATCTCATGCCGCTGCACGGGAGCCTCGCAGCAGGTCGTAGCGCGCGCAGTCGGCGATGGGCGGATGGCTCAGGGCCAGGGCCTGGGAAGTGGTGATCGCCTCGGGCCGGGGCGGTTCGCGCCGGCGGGCCAGGATGTTGAGGATTACCTCGTCGCTGGCGACGCCGGCGTCGAGCGCCTCCTGGACGGCCTGGTCGACAGCGTCGAGCCCATCGTCCAGCACCGCCGCCAGCACCCGGACGAAGCGCCGATCGGCCTCGTCGCCCGAGCCCAGCCGCTTGCGCAGCCGGTTAAAGGCAGGCGGCAGCGCCCATTCCTGGAACGGCGCGCCATTGCGCAGCGCTCCGGGCTTGCGGGCCAGGACGGGAAGATAGTGCCAGGGATCGTAGACAGTGTGGTCACGGCCAAAGCCGCGCGGGTGATCGGCCACCACCTCGCCGTCGCACAGCACCATGATCCGGTCGGCGTAGGCGCGGATCTGGACGGCCCGACGCGCGGCCTTGGCCTGCACCGAGTAGCGGTTGCGGTCGAAGGTGATCAGGCAGGTGGCCTGGGCGACGGCTTCGATCTGGTGGAAGCCGTCGAAGGGACCTGCGAAGGGCGCCAGGAACGGCCGTTCAGCCTCGTAGACGTCCCAGACGACGCGGTCTCGGTGCTCGGGATGGCGATCATTGCGCGCCCGGCGCACGCACTCGGCCTCCAGCCAGCCGTTGAGCTCCTCCAGGCTATGGAAGCGCAGGCGCGGCTTGAAGATGTTGTCACGGGCGTAGCCGACCTGGTTCTCAACCTGGCCCTTCTCCCAGCCCGAGGCCGGTGTGCAGGCCACCGGCTCGATCAGGTAGTGCGAGCACATCTGCTCGAAGCGCCGGTTGAAGCG
>CAYVYD010000421.1:0-1755 GCA_964454415.1 uncultured Hyphomicrobiaceae bacterium
GGGGTCGTCGCGGGTGAATTTTTCCTGCCATCGATTGCGATCACACCCTCGTTGTTAAATCGGCATCGGCAGAGGCGCGGAATGGCGAGTTGCGTGTTGCATGGCCAGCCCGGACCTCTAGTTCGCGCTGCGAGAGGTTCTCCAGAAGAAACGAACCGCCTTTACGGCGGCTGCTGGCTGCTAACGGACACGGGATGGCGCGGTTGCCGGTATCCGATTAGGAGTGGCAAACGGATAACCGGCGTCCCGGTGGCTGTCTGGTGAAACGGACGCGCCTTCCTATGTCACCGCTTCCTCGGCCCCGCCTTCTCGCCGGCCGGCCGTTCCGCCGCGCCGAGCGCGTCGGCCAGCCGCGCTAGGGCGGAGCCGGGCTTGAGCGGCTTCTGCTGGCTCTCATGCGGTGCCCAGCCGGTCAGCGTGATGATCTCGAAGGTCGCGTTGACCCGGTCCCCCGCGCCGAAGCGCTCGCGGTAGATCTCTTCCGTCCGCGCGAGCACCGCCCGCGTCAGCGGCCGTTCGGCGCGCGCCTTGAGCGCGTTGGCGGCGCCCATGCCGCGGATGTCGTCCATCAGCGCGCGGGCCGAGGGGTAGGTCGCCTCGACCAGGTCGGAATCGGCGACCGGCAGCGCGAAGCCCGCCCGCTGCAGCAAGGCGCCCAGCTCGCGCACGTCCGCGAAGGGCGCGATCCGCGGCCCGGCGCCCCCCGTCACCTCGGTCTCCGCCTGGGTCAGTGCCGCGCGCAGCTCCTGAAGCGTGCGCCCGCCGAACAGCGCGGCGAGCAGCAGGCCGTCGGGCTTGAGCGTCCGCGCGATCTGGATGAGCGCGCCCGGCAGGTCGTTGACCCAGTGGAGCGAGAGGCCGCAGACCACCAGGTCGAAGGAGCCGGGCGCGAAGGGCAGCCACTCCTCGTCGGCGACGAGCCGCGCGCCCTTGCAGCGCTGGGCGAAGTCCAGGCAGCGGTCCGCCTCCACCAGCAGCTTGAGCGAGGGCAGCGATTTCAGCCGGTCGCCGATCAGGCCGTGATGGGCGCCGAGGTCGAGGCAGGATTCGAAGTCGCGCAGGATTCCCTCGAGCCGCTCGGCGAAATCGTCCGCCACGCGGGCGAGCAGGAAGTCGTGGGCGCCGATCGTGGGCGCCGCGCGGGCGCGCCGCCTCGTCAGCAGCGCGCGGTCGAAGAGCTCGTTGTCTCCAGCCATCGGTCCAGGCTTCCAACCATCCGACCCGGTTGAATGGGTTGCGCGCTATTTATGAGTCCTCAACCTAGGTCATGACCCGGCAAATAGCATCCCTGCTCCCTGCCGGTTTGTTCAGCGCCTTTCTGTCCGGCAAAAGCGTGAAATTGTTCAATCGGGTCATATCGGCTAACGTCTTCCCCTCGGCCGCGCGTTCGGCGCGGGGCGGCAAAGGGGGCGCTGACGTGATGACCATCACCGATCAGCCGGCCGGCGGGCAGCCGGTTCCCGCGCCCGGCCGAAACCTTCCCTCATTTCCTGACCTGGATTGTCCGACATGATGACCTTGACCTTCGGGCTGCTGACGATCAGCGGCCTGCTCCTGCTGCTGCGGCGCGGCGCCACCCCTTGGGGCTGGGCGCTGGTGCTGGCCGCTTTGGCCCTCGGCGTCGTCATCTTCGCCCACGATGTCGATTTCAGCTCGAATTTGGGGCTTCAGCTATGAAGGACGTCGATCTCTCGCCGGATTTCGCCCGCGTGCTCAACTTCGTCGGCGTGATGGCCATGATCGCCATTCTGCTCG
>CAYVYD010000422.1:0-1753 GCA_964454415.1 uncultured Hyphomicrobiaceae bacterium
TCAAGGCGATGCGCCAGCCGGGCTCGGCCTTCAAGCCGTTCGTCTATCTGGCCGCGGTCGAGAGCGGGCTGGGCCCGGACAGCATCGTCAACGACAAGCCGGTGGCTATCAATGGCTGGAAGCCGAAGAACTATTCGGGCGAATATCGGGGCGCGGTGACGCTGCGCGAGGGTCTCGCCAAGTCGATCAATTCGGTGGCGGTGCGGCTCACCATGGAGGTCGGTCGCTGGCACGTGGTGCGCACGGCCCGCCGTCTCGGCATCAACTCGCCGCTGCACGACAAGCCCTCGATCGCGCTGGGGACCGCCGAGGTGACGCTGCTCGAACTGACCTCCGCCTACGCGCCCTTCGCCAATCGGGGGAGGGGCGTGCTGCCGCATGTCATCAAGCGGGTGCGCACCAGCGGCGGCAAGGCGCTCTACGAGCGCCGCGGCTCGGGGGTGGGTCAGGTGATCGCCAGGCCCTATGCGGGGGCGATGAACGACATGCTGAGCGCCACCCTCACGCAAGGGACGGGAAGGAAGGCGGCGCTCGCCAGCCATCCGGCCGCGGGCAAGACTGGCACCACGCAGAACTTCCGCGACGCCTGGTTCATCGGCTACACCGCGCAGCTCATCGCCGACGTGTGGGTCGGCAAGGACAGCGGCCGGCCGATGAGGAAGATCATCGGCGGCTCGGTGCCGGCTGAAATCTGGAAGGCGGTGATGGAGCGCGCCCATCGCGGCCTCGCGCCCAAACCGCTGCCCGGCACCGCGCCGGCCGATCCGCCGCAGCACGTCGCGGTCAGCGGCTAGACGTCGCGACCCGCGGGTATGGCCGGGCGCCGCTCCTCAAGCGCTTAACCATGCATTAACCGCGTCGTAGCGGTGTTTTGCGCCTCGCCCTAACATGGCTTCGTTCGGCGTTTCGGCGCCGGACGTGTACAGGGTAGCCCGTGGGCTGTGGTGGCCTCAAACACACCTAACCACGTGTGATAATTTGCCGTCGAAACCGATCGCGACGGTGGAGGCAAGCGGGTTGTTCTGAGGGAAGGGGCCGCGCCCTCGCGGGCGGGGCCCCTTTCTCCCCGTCGCAAGACGGAGTCCGCGAGGAAGTCACAGGGGGCGTTCCGGACAGGCGAAAGCCTCAACCGGTGCCATATCGATGGAGGCGGGGACCATGGCCCTTGAGCCAGGCCCTGGCCTCCTCGAGACGGGGCGTGGTGGAGGCCACCAGCGCCCAGAAGCGGGGACCGTGATTGAGCTCGCGCAGGTGAGCGACCTCGTGGGCGGCGACGTAATCCAGCACGAATGGCGGCGCCAGGATCAGGCGCCAGGAGAAGGACAGAGCTCCCGTCGCCGAGCAGGAGCCCCAGCGCGTCGCCTGGTCGCGGATCGAAATCCGCAAGGGCCGCACGCCGAGGCCCCCGGCATGATGGTCGACGCGGTCCTTGAGATCGCCGCGCGCCTCGCCCTTGAGCCAGTGAAGCAGCCGCACCGGCGCCTGGTGGGCGGGCCCCAGCACGCAGACGCGTCCCGCGGGCGGCGGCCGGTTGGAGGCGAAACGGCTTTCCGCCGGTTCCGTGCAAGGCTCCAGCCAGACCCTGGCCCGGCCCTTGGGGCGGGCGGCGACGACGAGCTCGCGGTCCTCGCCGCGCAAGGGAAAGCACGCGCCGTCGGCGAAGGGGACGGGCTCGGGGAGCTCGGCGAGCCGCGCGCGCAGCCATTCGAAGTGGCGGGCAAGGAAGTCGCCCGCCTCGACGTAACCCACATGG
>CAYVYD010000423.1:0-1740 GCA_964454415.1 uncultured Hyphomicrobiaceae bacterium
CGACGGCCGAACGGCTCTTCGCCCTGGGCAGCCTCGCGCCCGACGGCGGCAAGGCGGTGCCGCGTCTCTCCGAGCCGCCCGACGCCCTTGCGGCGGCGCTTCGGATCAGCCGCGCGGAGCTGATCGACGAGGCGGCGAGGCTCGAACGGCGCATGGCGGAGGCACGCAGCAAACGACCCCCGCCCGACCGCGACGACAAGATCGTGACCGAATGGAACGCGATGACCATCGCGGCCCTCGCCGAGGCGGCAATGGTGCTGGGCGAGGCCCGGTTTCGCGACGCCGCCCTGCGCGCGGGCGGATTTATTTGGGACCGGCTTTACGACGGAGACCGCCTCGAGCGGATCCATTTCGAGGGCCGCGCCGGGATTCCCGGCACGCAGGCCGATTACGCCCAGACCGCGCTCGCCTTCGTCGCGCTTTACGATCTCACCAATGACGGGCGATGGATCGACCGCGCCGAGCGCCTGGCCGACCGGATGCATGACTTGTTTCTCGACGAGCAGGCGGGCGATTACGTCATGAGCGAAGGTGAACAGATCATCGGCCGCGCCAAGAAGCGTTCCGATTCGAGCACGCCCTCCGGAAACGCGGTGGCGCTCGATCTCTACGCCAAGCTCTCCCGCCGCCGCCCCGCGCCCCGCTTCCGCCTCCGCGCCGAGGCGCTGCTGGCGGCGCTTTCCGGCGCCGCGCTCGAGACGCCGAGCGACAGCGGCTACGCGCTGCTGGCCGGCGACATGCAGCTGCGCGGCGAAACCGGGCCGCGGCAATTTCTCGGCAAAGGCGCGGTTCGTGCCACCGCCAGGATGGAGCGCTCGAAGGGCCGTCTCAACATCCGGCTCGCCGTGGCGCCCGGGTGGCACGTCAATGCGCACGAGGCCCTCGATGAAGGCTTCACCGCCACCCAGGTAACGCTGGAGGGATTGCCCAACGCCGTGGTCGTCTATCCCGAAGCGCTGAAACGCAAGCTCGGCTTTCACGGGAGCGAGCTTGCCCTTTACGAGGGGCGGGTCGATCTCAAGGTCCTGCTGCCAGCCGACCTTCCCCCCTCGCTCAGGACGACGGTGAAGCTGCAGGCCTGCAGCGATGAGCTCTGTCTCGAGCCCGAAGCGGCCGAGCTCATCGTGCCGGTCAACGTCGATTCCCAAGGTCGCCCGCCGTGACCACCGGCCGGCCGAAGAAAAGGAGACCACCGATGCGAACCATCCTGGCCGTCGCCGCGGGCGGCCTGATTGCCGTCTCGGCCGCCTTTGCGCGAACAGCGGGGCAAGACTACCAGCGGGTGGATGACCTGTTTTCGGGCGGCAAGACGGTCGTCGGCGAGCCGCTCGTCTACCCCGCGCCCGGGCACGCGCGGCTCACCTCCGTCATCGTCACCATGATGCCCGGCAAGTCGACTGGCTGGCACACCCACGGCGCGCCGCTGTTCGCCTATATGCTGGAGGGCGAGCTCCAGGTCGATTACGGCGAGAAGGGCGTGCGGACCTACCGGAAGGGCGACGCCTTCCTGGAGGCGATGGCGGTCGCCCATAACGGCACCAACAAGGGCACGGTCCCGGCCCGCGTCATGGCGGTCTTCATGGGCGCCGAGGGCCGCGAGAACGTCATTCACGTGAAGAAGGAGGCGCCACGCCAATGATTCCCGTCTCGGACGGACCGCTGCCCTATTCGGATTTGAAGCCGGCGAAGATGAGGAAATAGGCCGCGACGGCGACGACGACCGCGACAATGACGACGAGG
>CAYVYD010000424.1:0-1700 GCA_964454415.1 uncultured Hyphomicrobiaceae bacterium
GTTGACCTCGATCAGGTCGGTCAGCCGGTTCTTGGGCGCGAATTCCTCGAGATAGGCCGCGGCCGCGATTCCGA
The DNA here is from genome assembly GCA_964454415.1 of uncultured Hyphomicrobiaceae bacterium. Lineage (GTDB taxonomy): Bacteria > Pseudomonadota > Alphaproteobacteria > Rhizobiales > Methyloligellaceae > JAJFHN01. The sequence continues at coordinate 75 of CAYVYD010000424.1, forward strand.
TCGGGAAGCTCAGAAGGAAACAAACGAGCAATGCGAAGAACGACCCAACGAGGGCGCCAGCAAGACCTGCCTGCTCCGGAAAACGGCTGTCCGCGTTGAGGAACAACTCCCAGGCGAAGTCGGTGTGAACCACGCCTTTGTCAACGAGCGTTTGGAACCACGCGAGTTCCTGCTCGGAATTAAAGCGCGGATTCACCATTTTTGGGACTTCGCCTTGGGCCAGTTTCGCATAGTGCTCCGACAAGGGCAGCCCGATCCTCGCCGTGTGGCCAATGGTCTCCGGGTGCGCCACGACATGGCGGCGGATCGCCTCCGGCGCGTCGTTGGCGAGAATTTCGAGATATTCGCCGCCGCCGCGTCTTTGCGTGAAGTAGCTGGCCAATCCTTCCCGGGCGATGCCGCCGTAGTCTCCCTTGTCGGGTTCGTCAGCATCGATCCGGGCGGGATCCAAATAGGCGTCGATCTCGACCTCCGGATCAGCGCCGTTGGCGTGGATGACACCGCGCGCCCGCAGGCTTTCGAAATCGTCCACCCTGGACTGCGGCAAGGCGTCCAGATAAGGGGGCATGACCTTCTTGTGAAGCTGGTCATAGGGGTCGGAGAGCGGAAAGCGGATGCGGATCGTCTTGCCGACCGAGTCCGGATGGGCCTCGACATAAGCGCGAACCAGATAAGGCGCGCCCGAGGTCAGCAATTTGTTCAGCCGCGTGATCTCACGCGCGTTGGTGACGCCTGGAAACAGGGCGCCGAAGGCGTTGCGCGTCACCGCCCTGAAATTGCTTCTGTTGAGATCGTCGCCCCTGATCAGCTGCGGATCCAGATAGACTTCCAACTCGACCTTGGACTGCACGAAGGCCTTGTAGCCCGTAATGACGAGCGACGTGACGAGGACGCCGAGCAGCAAGATGGCCACGCCGATCGCCGCCAGGCCGTACAACCGCAGGCGCCTGTCGGCTCCATGGCGGCGTTTCAGCCGTTTGCGGGCGCCCGCAGAGGCCCAATCGTAAATTCCATCCGGTCTTGCGGCGAGGTCACTCATATTTTTCCCGATATCTCTGCACGATCCTGAGCGCGATCACGTTGAGGATCAGGGTGACGACGAACAGCACCAGACCGAGCGCGAAGGCCGACAGCGTCTTGGGGTTATCGAACTCGGTGTCGCCGATCAGCAGGGTGACGATCTGGACCGTCACCGTGGTCACGGCCTCGAAGGGATTTGCGGTAAGGCTCGCGATCAGCCCCGCCGCCATCACCACGATCATCGTCTCGCCGATGGCGCGGCTCACCGCCAGCAGAATGCCACCCATGATTCCGGGAAGCGCGGCGGGCAGCAGCACCTGTAGAATGGTTTCGTTCTTGGTGGCGCCTAGCGCGTAGGAGCCGTCGCGCATTGCGTTCGGAACCGAATTGATGGCGTCGTCGGAAATGGACGAGATGAACGGTGTGATCATGATTCCCAGAACCGAACCGGCCGCCAGGGCGCTATTGGGCGCTATCGGGACGCCGATCAGCTCGCCGAAACCGCGCATCGCGGGCGCCACGGTCAACACGGCGAAGAAGCCATAGACCACGGTCGGGATGCCGGCGAGGATCTCCAGGACCGGCTTGACGACGGCGCGGAAGCGC
>CAYVYD010000425.1:0-1700 GCA_964454415.1 uncultured Hyphomicrobiaceae bacterium
TGATCGCGCCGACCAGCGCCGAGCCCACCACCACGGCGTCGGCGAAACGGCCGATCTCGCGGACCTGGGCCGGGCTCTTGACGCCGAAGCCGACGGCGACCGGCAGCGCCGTCTGGGCCTTGATGCGGGCGATATCCGCGCCCACCCGCGAGATGTCCGGCGCCTTGGTTCCGGTAATCCCGGCGATCGACACGTAATATAGGAAGCCCGAGGTGTTGGCGAGCACCTTGGGCAGGCGCTTGTCGTCGGTGGTCGGCGTGGCGAGGCGGATGAAGTTGATGCCGGCCTCCATGGCCGGCAAGCAGAGTTCGTCGTCGGCCTCCGGAGGCAAGTCGACGACGATCAGCCCGTCGACGCCGGCCGCCTTGGCGTCGCGCAGGAAGGCCTCGTTCGGATAGACGTAGATTGGGTTGTAATAGCCCATCAGCACGATCGGCGTCTCGTCGTCGCGCTTCCTGAAGGCGCGCACCATGGCGAGCGTCTTCTTCATGGTCTGGCCGGCGGCGAGCGCGCGCTGGGAGGAGGCCTGGATGGCCGGGCCGTCGGCCATGGGATCGGAGAACGGCATGCCGAGCTCGATCACGTCGGCGCCGGCTTGGGGCAATGCCTCGAGGATCGCCTGGCTTGTCTCGGGGTCGGGATCGCCGGCGGTGACGAAGGCGACGAGGCCGGCGCGGCGCTGGGCGGCGAGTGCGGCGAAGCGGCGCTCGATGCGGGTGCCAAGCTGCAACCCGGACATGGCCTCAGATCTCCATGCCGAGATAGCCGGCCACCGCGAAGACGTCCTTGTCGCCGCGGCCGCACATGTTCATCACCAGCAGGTTGTCGCGGCCGAGCCGGGGCGCCAGCTTGGTCACGTGGGCGAGCGCGTGGGCGGGCTCGAGCGCCGGGATGATGCCCTCGAGGCGGGTGCAGAGCTGGAACGCCTCCAGCGCCTCGGTGTCGCTGGCGGCCACATAGGTGACGCGGCCGCTGTCCTTGAGCCAGGAATGCTCGGGCCCGATGCCCGGATAGTCGAGGCCGGCCGAGATCGAATGACCCTCGATGATCTGGCCGTCGCCGTCCTGCAGCAGATAGGTGCGGTTGCCGTGCAGGACGCCGGGCCTGCCGCCGTTGAGCGACGCGGCGTGCTGGTCGGGCTTATCGAGCCCCAGGCCGCCCGCCTCGACGCCGTAAATGGCAACCGCCTCGTCGTCGAGGAAGGGATGGAACAGCCCCATGGCGTTGGAGCCGCCGCCGATGCAGGCGACCAGCGTATCGGGCAGGCGGCCCTCGCGCTCCATCATCTGCTCCCGCACCTCCCTGCCGATCACCGACTGGAAATCGCGGACCATGGCGGGATAGGGGTGGGGGCCCGCCACCGTGCCGATGATGTAGAAGGTGTCCTCCACATTGGCGACCCAGTCGCGCAACGCCTCGTTCATGGCGTCCTTGAGGGTGCCGGCGCCGGCGGTGACCGGGCGGACCTCGGCGCCCAGCAGGCGCATGCGCACGACATTGGGCCGTTGCCGCTCGATGTCGGTGGCGCCCATATAGACGACGCAGGGAAGCCCCACCCGCGCGGCAACGGTAGCCACCGCCACGCCGTGCTGGCCGGCACCGGTCTCGGCGATGATCCGGGTCTTGCCCATGCGCCGCGCCAGCTGGATCTGGCCCAGGCAGTTGTTGATCTTGTGCGAGCCGGTGTGGTTGAGCTCGTC
>CAYVYD010000426.1:0-1696 GCA_964454415.1 uncultured Hyphomicrobiaceae bacterium
TTGGGTACGGCAAATATAACATCGCCAAAAAAAATGCGCCCAACCGCTGCGCGTGGTTGGGCGCAAGAAAGCGCTATTTGCGCGGTGCGCCGGGAGGGAAGCCGGCGCGAGCGAATGAGTCTACGGCTAGACGGGGGGCACTACCGATGATGAATGACCCATCCGCTACTGATCCAAAAATAAGCGCGCGCGGCGAAATTTCAATCGCCAGACGCAAAAAAAAGTTAAAAAATTTTTAACGACCCCGGCGCCGAGCCGGCCCGGATGGTCGGCAGGGCGGGGGATTCCCGGCCCGAATCAGGCGTTTCGCCCCGCCGGTTGCGGTGCCGCGCGAAGCCGGCGCGCCGGTCGTCCCGTTGGCCGTTTCCTCAGTTGAAGCCGGGGAATTCGACCGTCGCCGCCTTGAACAGGTCGTCCGGGACCTCCTTGCCCTTCACCAGATCGGCCACCTGGATGCGGGTGTCGAGGCCCTGGGGATCGGTGATGATCCATTCCTTGAGCTCGATGCCGCCGCCCTTACTGGCGTCGAAGAAGAGCTTGATTTGGCCCGGCGATTCGTTCGAGCGGTCCTCGAGCGTGAGCACCAGCTCCTTGGAATCCTTGGCGTAACCGACGATCCGGGCGTCGCGGAGCAGGTCGACGTCCTCGGTCAGCAGCATCCGGAAGGGGGTCGATTCCAGCGGATATTTGTCCACCGTCTTGAGGTCGTGATCCTCGACCGAGAGATAGCGGCCGTCGGCGACGATGCGCAGCAAGCTGGGCGATGCGTATTCGAAGCGCAGCCGCCCCGGCCGGTAGACGTAGAAGCGGCCCGAGGTCTCGTTGCGGTTCGAATCGGTCTGGGTGAAGCTGCCTTGGAGATGCACCATGCCGTTGAAATAGGCGTTGATCTTCTCGACTGCCTTCTTGCCCGCCGTGTCGAGCGCGACCTCCTTGGCCTGCGGACTCTCGGTGGCCGCCGAATCGACCTCGGCCGACCAGTTACCGCCGACCGCGTTGGAGGGCGCCTGCCGCTGGTCCTGGGCGCTCGCCGCGCCCGGCGCGCAGGTCAGGAGGAGAAGGGCCGCGGCCCAGCCCATCATGTGATCGCGGTTCATTGCTCGTCCCCGTCCAAATCGATCGGCCTCAAGCGATTCGCACATGCCCCGGTGGTGCGATCCAGCCGGATGAGTTCATCCCTCTGGACAAACCGCCCCACCAATTCAACAGCTTGTGGGCTGACTTGTCCAAACGGATGGTGCCATCCGTTTGGGTCGGACCACTAGCGAACGCTTAACCAGCCACAGGAAAGTGGTCAACGTTTGGCAAGGGCGAAGGGCCGGAAGGGCGGGCGCGCGACAGTCGCTCCGCTGGCCCGTCAATAGGGCGACTGCGCGGCCTCGCTTCCGATCAGGATCTCGCGCTTGCCCGAGCTGTTGGCGGGCGAGACGACGCCCTCCTCCTCCATCCGCTCGATCAGCGTGGCGGCGCGGTTGTAGCCGATCGAGAGCCGTCGCTGGATGTAGCTGGTCGAGGCCTTGCCGTCGCGCAGCACCACCGCGACCGCCTGGCCGTAGAGGTCGCCGCCCTCGCCGCCGGCCTCGCCGCCCATCTCCTCGTCGTCCTCGCCGGCCTGCGTCACCTCTTCGAGATATCGCGGCACGCCCTGCTGGTGCAGGTGGCGCACCACGCGCTCCACCTCCTCGTCGGAGACGAA
>CAYVYD010000427.1:0-1691 GCA_964454415.1 uncultured Hyphomicrobiaceae bacterium
GCGTGCTCGGCGTCGATGAAGCCGCAGATGCCGCCCAGCTTCTGGGCCTCGGCGATGGTGTGCAGCGCCAGCGTCGTCTTGCCGGAGGATTCGGGGCCGTAGATCTCGACCACGCGGCCCCTCGGCAGGCCGCCGATGCCGAGCGCGATGTCGAGGCCGAGCGAGCCGGTGGAGACCGCCTCGACCTCGACCACCTGCTGACCGGGGCCGAGCCGCATCACCGAGCCCTTGCCGAAGGTCCGCTCGATCTGGGCGAGCGCCGCGGCGAGCGCCTTTTCCTTGTCCATTCCCTCTCCTTCGATCACGCGAAGCTTCGGCTCAGCCATCTTTCAATCCCCTTATTCCATAAAACGGGAGTCCATAAAACGGGTTCAGCCGCAAAACTGGACCGGACGCGGAGGGAGAACCTTCCCCGGACCGGGAGACCCTCCCGCGTCCCCGCCCGTCTGGCGGCGTTGAAACCAAGGATGTACACATTTTGTTCCGCTTGGCAAGGGACTCGTTAGGAGATTGATAAAATATAGCTTCTCGGCGCACGTTCGCGGAAGGTTCGAGGCGAAGGTAACCGCATATATCCCCTTGGAGTACGTATTGTTTTAGAAAATCATTCCGTCGAATTAAACACTGGTTCTGGCGGTTCTGTGTCATTGTCATCCTTGCAGTATCGAGCATCGTCGGCGGACAGCATTTGTGGGGACCACCAAAAGCAGAAGGTAGTCCAATGATCTCTGCCAAAAATGTCGCGATAAAAAACTTGTCCTACTGCATAAAGCCGCCTTCCCCCATCCTTGATATACTCAGGAGTAGGGAATATCCGCGAAATATTCCCCGTTTTAGCGTCCTTTGTAATTATTGGAATATCTCGAATTACCTTCCCATTCCCTGCGAGAAATCCAAGGTCAAGTGGGGCCGATTCTTTTCTGGTTTTCCGCACCTGCCATTCATCGCGCCGTAGCGGAGTAGCGACAAATGCGCCCATTCGTTGAGCAAGTTTATTGGCTGGCGTTTGACCAGAATTGAAAATTCGGACGGGGACAACCTCGATGCGTCCCTGACTGTCCTTTATTGGCGCACTGGCGGGTTCAATAGAGAGGTAGGCTCGCAATTCGTTGCGGGCAACGGCTTTGGATACTTCGACCTGTTCCCAGCCTGCCTCCGATTCGCTTTTGGTGTAGATGGCAGCGGAAGTCGCTGCCAAAAAAGCGGCCACCAAAAGGGTCGTCTCGATATATTCCAACCAATGCGGTTGGTTGGTTTTGGTGCAATAATAATTGGTGTCTGGTTGGCCACCCAAACTGCGCCGTCCAAGGACTCTCAGCCCATCCTTATTTTGGGACTTATTATGATGGGGAGTGGATTTTGGACTGCCGTTCTTGCGGACGAGCTTAGCCATTACGTGACTGTATTATGGGAGGTCATAATTGGCACGCGGTAAATACCTCTCCCTGGAAGAAGCCCGCAAGATGAAGGGCGGGCTGAAGCGCTTCGCCAAGGAGCATCCGAGCGTTGACGACGAGGCTGAATTCGACCGCGCGCTCAACGCCATGGCCGGGGGAAAGCCAAAGGCAAATCGTCCAATTCAAGTGAGATCCGGGTTGTGCCGGCCCGGCCCCTACTTCTCGTGGGGCGGCTCGGGGGCGGAGGAGTTCTTGTAGACCAGCCAGACGCCGTAGCCCGTCACGCCCAACATG
>CAYVYD010000428.1:0-1689 GCA_964454415.1 uncultured Hyphomicrobiaceae bacterium
CAACGCCGCGGCAGCGGCCATCCGGCCGACTGGCACGGTCGAAATAAGGGGCCTTGAGGCGGAAAGGTCAAGGGGTCTGGAACGGATGGGCTCAACCGCGTCGGCGCGTCACAGGCGCTCGATCAGGCGCGCGAGGGTCTCCCGGGTGGACCGGTCCGCCAGGCCGTCGATCAGGGCTGGGCGGAAATGGCGCTGGAAGGCGCTCACCGCGAGCGCCGTTGCGCGGTCGTAGACCCCGCTCGGCTCGAGGCGGTAGCCGAAGCGCGCGAGGCTCGCCTGCAGGGCGGCCACCTCGGGGCCCTCCTCGCCCTCGTCCCAGCCCGCATCGCCCTCCGGCGGCGTGGGCTTCACCCACAGGCCGACGCCCGCTCGGGCGAGGCGCTTCCAATCGAACTTTTCGCCGGGATCGCACTTGCGCGCCGGGGCCACGTCGGAGTGCGCCAGCACCCGCGCCGGCGGGATCGGGTGGCGGGAGAGAATGTCGGCGCAGAGCGCCTCGACGGCTGCCATCTGGGCCTCGGGGAAATCGGGGTAGCCGCATTCGGGGCCCGGATTGTGCACCTCGATGCCGATGGAGCAGGAATTGATGTCGTCCTCGCCCGCCCAATGGGCGTGGCCCGCGTGCCAGGCGCGCATCTCCTCGGCCACCATCTGGGTGACGTGGCCGTCCTCGTCCACCAGGTAATGCGCCGAGACGCGGGATTCGGCGCGGGTGAGCCAGTCGAGCGCCGCCTGGGCCGACGTCATGCCGGTGTAGTGCAGCAGCAGCAGATCGGCCCTGCGTCCCTCCCGGCGCGGCTCGAAATTGGGCGAAGGACACCACCGGCTCGCGCAGGTGCTGTCGGGGGTGGATGTCATCGCGGAGATATGGTCACTGGATCGCTGTGCCGCACCCCCATCGCGGGAGAATGCCGGGCGGGGCGTCACATGCCCCGCTCGGCCGCGATCTCGTCATAGGCCTCGTTGATCGCGGCGATCTTCTCGGTCGCGAGCGAGACGAACTCCTCCGGCACGCCGCGGGCGACGAGCTTGTCGGGGTGGTTCTCGGAGACCAGCTTGCGGTAATGCGCCTTCAGCGCGTCATTGGTGATGTCGGGCTTGATGCCCAGCACGTCGTAGGGGTTGCGCTTGGACGAGGCGACGTGACGGGCGCGGATATATTTGAACTCGGTGTCGGAGAAGCCGAAACGCTTGGCGACCTGGGAGAGATATTGCTCCTCGCTGGGGTGCACCACCTCGTCGGCCTTGGCGATGTGGAACAGGCCCTCCAGCACGTCCTCGAGAAGCTGGCGGTTGTCCTTGAACATATTGGCGAGCTGCTCGGCATAGGCCTCGTAGCCGGCCACGTCCTGCTTGGCCAGATTGAAGACGCGGGCGACGTTCTTCATCTCGCCCTCGGGCACCTTGAAGACTTCCTTGAAGGCGTTGACCTCGTCCTTGGTGACGACGCCGTCGGCCTTGGCCATCTTTGCGCCGAGCGCGATCACGCCGACGGTGAAAGCCACCTGGTTTTCGCCCGCTTGTTCGTCGCCTTTTTCGCGGTCAATCACGTAATGGCCGGCCAGTCCGCCGACCAGCGCTCCGATCGGACCGCCAACCGCCAGCCCCGCCGCAGCGCCCGCCAATTTCCCCCATATCGACATGCGCCGCAGCATAGCGACTTTTACGGGAAATGCATGACTTGTTTTT
>CAYVYD010000429.1:0-1660 GCA_964454415.1 uncultured Hyphomicrobiaceae bacterium
GGCGCTGCGCGATCACGTGCTGCCGGCCTGCGTCAGACGCAACAAGGCGAGCAAGAGACTGCGCATATGGAGTGCTGGATGCGCGAACGGGGCCGAGACCTATTCGATCGCGATCCTGGTGCACGCGGCGCTGGGACAGCGGATCGCGGAGTGGGACGTCACTGTGCTCGGCACCGACATCAACCGGGCGTTTCTCGAAGAGGCCGAGGAGGGGGTTTACTCGGAATGGACGCTGCGCGGCCTTTCCCAGGACCGCAGGCCCGCCTTCTTCTCGCGACAGGGCCGCAATTGGAAGATTAGGGACGGCTACAAGCGCCACGTCCGGTTCCGCCACCACAACCTGATATCGAGAAAATTTCCATTTATTTACAACGGCTTAAATCAATTCGACATCATCTTTTGCCGCAACGTCATGATCTATTTCGACGAGGCGACCAATTTCAAGCTTGCTGGTCGGCTGCGGGAAGCCCTCGACGAGGACGGATGGCTGTTCACCGGTCCGACGGATTTCAATCCGCGCCTCGACGAGGTGTTCGCGACCGAGAGGCCGGGGAGCGAACTCGTCTACCGCAAGACCGCCAAGACCGCCGCGGCCAGACAGCCGGAGGGCGGCGGTTCGCCAGCGGCAACGTCGCCCCCGGCGCGGCGGAAAACCGCTCCGGCGTCCGGCCAGGCACGCGCCCGGCCATCGCGGACAATGGCGGGAGAGGCCGCCGCCGCCGCTTTCCGGCGGGCGCAAAGGTCCGAGAAGGACGCCGCCAACGACCGGACGGAAGCCGATGCGGCCCGCGCCGAGGGGGAGGCGCAGGACGAGCCTTCCCTGGGGGCGGTCGTCGCCTGTGCCGACAAGGGCGATTGGGCGGGCGCCAAGGGCTATTGCCGGCGGCTGCTCGAGGCCGACGCGTGCAACGCGGCGGCCCACTACTACCACGCCCTCGTCCAACTCTATTCGGCCGCGCCGCGCGAGGCCGAGCAGGCCTTGAAGCGCGCCATCTATCTCGATCGGCATTTCGCGCTCGCCCACTACCAGCTCGGGCTGCTGCTCAAGGAGGCCGGGGACCACAAGGGCTGCCGCCGGTCGTTCCACAACGCGATCCGCGCCCTGAGCCGGACGGCGGACGGCGACGCGGTGAGCCCCTGCGGGCGGATAACCGCGCTCGAGCTTCGCGTGCTGGCGTTGCAGCAGCTCAAATTGTCGGAGGAAGAATGAGCGACGCGGCCAAACAGTTCGACTGGCGCAAAATCCACAAGGAGCTCGAGGGTCGGCTGGCTCTGACGGGGGTGACGTTCGAGGGCAACGAGGCGCGCGCCAACGCCCTGCTGAGGGAACGAGGTTCCCAATTGGCGAAGGTGCCGAGTGACCGTCACGGCGAAACGTCGCTTCCGCGCATGCTCGTCTTCCGCGCCGCCGGCGAACGGTTCGGGCTGGCGCTCAAATGCGCCAACGAGGTCACGCCGATGCCGCGCGCCGCGCTGCTGCAGAAATCTCCATCCGGCCTGCTCGGCATCATCCATTGGCGGGGCGAATTCGTTTCCATGTTCAGCGCCGCCGCCGTGTTCGGGCTCGAAGGAACCGCCTCGCATCCGGAGGGCGACGTGATCGTGCTGCGCGACGGCGAACCGCGCGCCGCGCTGCTCGTCGACCGCTGCGAACAGATCA
>CAYVYD010000430.1:0-1658 GCA_964454415.1 uncultured Hyphomicrobiaceae bacterium
CATCAAGGACCTGACCGAGGAGCAGGCGGTGCACGAAGGCACCCGCTGCATGAGCTGCGGCCTCTGCTTCGAGTGCGACGCCTGCGTCATTTATTGTCCGCAGGACGCCATCTTCCGGGTCAAGAAGGACGAGCGTGCCGTCGGGCGCTACGTGGATACCGATTACACCAAATGCATCGGCTGCCACATCTGCCAGGACGTGTGCCCGACCGGCTACATCCAGATGGGTCTCGGGGAATAAGGGGCGGCGATAGACCGCCGGGAGGAAATGTCATGAAGGACAAGGCCTTCACGCACCGGCGCTACAAGGATGGGGACCACGCGCCCCTGCCCCTGCAGCAAAGTATCTTCGTCGCCGATACGTCCTATAAGTGTCCGGTCTACGTGCATCGCACGCCGCCCTGCCAGGGAAGCTGCCCCTCGGGCGAGGACATAAGGGGCTGGCTCAACATCGTGCGCGGTGTGGAGCAGCCACCTTCAGACATGCCATGGCAGCAATACGCGTTCCTGCGCGCCACCGACGCCAATCCCTTCCCCGCGGTGATGGGCCGGGTATGTTCGGCGCCATGCGAGGACGGCTGCAACCGCAACGAGGTCGAGGACCGGGTCGGCATCAACGCGGTCGAGCAATACATCGGTGACTACGCGCTCGAGCATAAGCTCAAGCTGCGGCCGCCGGGTGCCGGGACGGGCAAGCGCATCGCCGTCGTCGGCGGCGGGCCCGCGGGGCTCGCTTGCGCCTATCAGTTGCGCCGCATGGGCCACGCCTGCACGCTGTTCGAGGGCCGTGACGAATTGGGCGGCATGATGCGCTACGGCATTCCCGGCTACCGCACGCCGCGTGACGTGCTCGACGGCGAAATCAAGCGGATTCTCGATCTCGGCGTCGAGGCCCGCACGGGAACCAAGATCGGCGTCGATATCGAGCTCGCCAAGCTGGAGGCCGATTACGACGCTGTGTTTCTGGGCCTCGGCGCTCAGGCCGGCGCGCCGCTTCCCGTTCCGGGCGCTGCCGAAGCGGCCAATTGCATCAGCGGCATCGCCTTCCTGGACGCCTTCAACGACGGGCGTCTCAAGCATTCGGCCGGCCGCGTGCTGGTGATCGGCGGTGGCGACACAGCGATGGACGTGGCCGCGGTGGCGCGGCGTCTGGGACATATCAACAAAATGCGCGAAAATGACCGGCCCGAATATGTTGTTCTCGGTCAGACCACCCACGACGTGGCAACGGTCGCCAAGCGGGAGGGAGCGGAGGTCTCGATCATCTACCGCCGGCCGGTCGAGAAGATGCCGGCGGCGCGCCTGGAAATCGATCACGTCCTCAAGGAGGGCGTCGAGATCCGCGGCTCGCTCGCTCCGGTCGAGGTGGTGCTCGACGAGCGAGGGCGCGCCAAGGCGCTGCGCGTGGTGGAGGTCGAGTGGGGCGACGACGGCAAGATGGCGACCGAGGAAGGCAGCGCGTTCGATATCGAATGCGATCTGATTGTCGCCGCCATCGGCCAGGTCTGCGACTTCACCGGCATCGAGGAACTGCGGAACGACCGGGGCCTGATGGACGCCGATTCCTACTTCCGCTGGCCCGGCCGCGAGGGTTTGTTCGTGGGCGGCGACGTGGTCCGTCCCCACCTGCTGACGACGGCGATCGGCCAGGCCTGGAT
>CAYVYD010000431.1:0-1650 GCA_964454415.1 uncultured Hyphomicrobiaceae bacterium
CAGCGGACCCGCCGAAAGGGCGCGGCATTCCGCCGAAAACGCGGCCGCCGGCGCGGTAGGGCGACGGCCAAGGCGGGTGCGCCGCGGGGCGAGAGCGGCGGGGGGAGGCGCCAGCGCGGGACGGGCGGAGGCGGCGCAGCGCGGGCGGCGGCAAGGCGCCAGCGCGGACCCGCAAGGGGGCGTTAACCATGGCGCGCGAATGCCGCCGACGGCCCCTCGCAGGGCGCCGGGGAGGGGGCGGTTTTAGGGTTCATTAAAGCGGTGCCCCGATAATCGAGGCCGGTCAGACGGGGACGGCGCCGCGTACCGGGCGCCGAGTGGATTTGTGAGCGTATCGGTTGGTTTGCAGGGACTGGGCGCCTTCTTTCGCGGCCTCGTTCACGAAACGGCGCGCGACGACCAGATCGCGCTCGCCCGGCACCGTTCCTTCATCGTCTCCCACCTCATGGGCGGGGTTCTCGCGCTCTGCGTGTTCGCCGTCTATGCGGCCGTGGCGGGGCGCATCACCGTGTTGCCGGCGATCGCCTTCGGCTGGATGACCTCGCCCATCGCGGTCGCCTTCTTTCTTTCCCGCACCGGCCGGCTCGGCGCGGCGCACCTGATATCGGCCGCCATGCTGGCGGGTTTGGTGACCTTCGCCGCCGCCATTACCGGCGGGTTGAACTCGTTTCTGCTGCCGTGGATGATCGTCGTCCCCCTCGAGGCGGCGCTCTCGGCCAACCGCAAGGTGGTGGTGGCCGCGATCGCGATCGCCGCGGCGGGCGTGATGGCGCTGGTGTTGGGCGCGGCGCTCGATCTGCTGCCCGATCCGCACAGTTTTTCCACCGATCCTGTGGTGCTGGCGCTGACCGGATCGCTCTCGGCGATCCTCTATGCGGGCGGGCTCGCGATCAGCGTCGAGATCGTCCACGAGCAGGCCCAGCAGGCGATCCGCCAGGGCGAGCGGCGCTACCGGCTGCTGGCGGAGAACGCCACGGACATGATCACCCGCCACGACGCCGAAGGCGGCGTCGTGCTGGCCTCGCCGGCCGCCATGCGGCTCGTGGGCGAGCCCTGCGAGGCGCTGCTCGGCGAGGGGCTGTTCGAGCGGGTGCACAAGGAAGACCGGCCGATCTACCGCGCGGCGATCGAGCGCTCGCTCAGCCGGAACGAGCCCGCCTCGGCGCAGTTCCGGATGGCCGCCAAGCCGAAGGGCGGTGCGGAGAAGCGCCAGGTTTGGGTCGAGATGCGTTGCCGCCCGGTCGCCGCGGAGGAGGAGGGCCAGGGCGCCCCGCGCGGCGCGCGGGCGCTGGTCGCCATCACCCGCGACATCTCCGAGCAGAAGGCGCAGGAGACAGAATTGCTGAAGGCCCGCGACGAGGCGGAAAGCGCGAGCCGGGCGAAGACCAGGTTCCTCGCCAATATGAGCCACGAGCTGCGCACCCCGCTCAACGCCATCATCGGCTTTTCCGACATCCTCGCCCGCGAGTTCTTCGGACCCATCGGCGAGGAGCGCTACCGGGACTACGCCATGCTGATCAACGAGAGCGGCGAGCATCTGCTCGCCGTCGTCAACGGCATCCTCGACATGTCGAAGATCGAGGCGGGCAAGTTCAAGATCGTCAAGGAGCCGTTCGACGTGACACAGGTCTTCAGCTTCTGGGTCGGCTT
>CAYVYD010000432.1:0-1577 GCA_964454415.1 uncultured Hyphomicrobiaceae bacterium
ATCCTGGGCCACGCCGTTGATCTTGGTCTCCAAGCGCAACAACATGGGCCCTGGGGTCGCGGTGTGCAGAAACGCGGTCACCCGCCCCTGCGACGATTGAAGCCAGCTTGTCGAGAGATAGAACTTTCCCTTGAGGGTAACGGTGTCGTTGACGGTGACGTTCGATCTGTCGATCTCGGTGTCGTACCAATGGACCGACCGCATGCGCAGAGCCGCCGGCTGCGCCTTCTCCCCATGGGCGGCCGCATCGGCGACGGGGAGCAGAACCAACAGGCAGAGCGCGAGCAGGCCCTTCGCGAGGTCGTCCATCGCCTGCCCCATCGACCCATGGTCGCTTCCACGGCGGAGCCGTCGTGGCGATAGGGGCATCGCCGTGCCGCATGGGATGGCTCGGCCGCCACCTGTCGAGGCGTGTTGGGCTGATTTCATCGTCGGTTTTTTCAGGGGCCGTTCGGATGGCTTGGAATTGGATTGCCCTGGAGTTCCGCTCTCTCGGGAACGAAGAATGTTTCGGGCCTGGGGCAACGATCGCGCAGCAGATACAGATATCAAATTGGCTCGCCAAGCGCGAGGCTCGGCGCGTGACAATCCCTGCGGATCGCGCTCAGCATATGGACTTCTGGTTTGATTTGACGTAAGCGTAACTTTGGAAAAATGGCTGGCTCGCAGCGTGGATATGGGAGGGTGCGCACGGGGCCGGATTCTTCTGAACGGGCGAAGCTCGATGCTCGGTCGGCGCGGGTCGAATCGCCACCTCATAAATGCGACCGAGTCTGAGTGTTGACGATGGAAACGGAACGATGGGCATCCGTGCCGCCTGGGCTTGTCATGGGACGCCGGCTTCTCCGCAGCGACTAAACGACCAGACGATGGGATATCATCATGAGTAAATCGGACACCCACGGGCCTGTGGTGATCGCCTCGGCGGCGCGCACGCCGATCGGCGGATTCCAGGGCGATTTCGCCGACGTTCCGGCGCCCGAGCTGGGTAGCAGGGCAATTGCCGAAGCCGTCGCACGCGCGGATCTCGAGGCCGGCGATATCGACGAGGTACTGATGGGGTGCGTTCTCAGCGCCGGCCAGGGCCAGGCACCGGCCAGGCAAGCGGCACTTGGCGCCGGGCTCCCCAATTCGGTTCCATGCACCACCGTCAACAAGATGTGCGGATCGGGCATGAAAACCGTCATGATGGCCTATGAGGCGCTGCATGTGAGGCCCGGCGACGTGATCGTCGCGGGCGGCCTGGAGAGCATGACCAATGCTCCCTATTTGCTCCCCAAGGCGCGCCAGGGGCTGCGGCTGGGACATGGCGAGGTCAAGGACCACATGTTCCTGGACGGGTTGGAGGACGCCTATCACAAGGGGCGGTTGATGGGGACCTACGCCGAGGACACCGCCCAGCATTATCAATTCACGCGCAAGGATCAGGACGACTTCGCGATCGAGTCCTTGAAGCGCGCGCGCGAGGCCAACGAGAACGGAACATTCTCGGCGGAAATCGCGCCCGTCACCGTCACGACGCGCAAGGGCGAGCGGGTGGTCGAGCGCGACCAGCAGCCCTTCACCGCCGATCCCGA
>CAYVYD010000433.1:0-1557 GCA_964454415.1 uncultured Hyphomicrobiaceae bacterium
CCGGATCGCGGCGATGTTTTCGCCGTACTTGCCGCCCTTGAAGACGCCGGAGCCGGAGACCAGAACGTTGGCGCCGGCCTGGCCCACGAGGCGGGCGGTCTCGGGCACGACGCCGCCGTCGACCTCCAGGTTGATCGGACGGGCGCCGATCATGGCGCGAATGGCGCGGATCTTGTCCACCTGGGACTCGATGAAGGCCTGGCCGCCGAACCCCGGATTGACGGTCATGACCAGGATCAAATCGACCTTGTCGAGCACATATTCGAGCACGTTGGCGGGCGTCGAGGGGTTGAGCGAGACGCCGGCGCGCTTGCCGAGCGAGCGGATCACCTGCAGCGAGCGGTCGAGATGGGTGTCGGCCTCGGCGTGCACGGTGATGATGTCGGAGCCCGCCTTGGCGAACGCCTCCAGATAGGGCGCGGCGGGCTCGATCATCAAATGGACGTCGAGCAGCTTCTCGGTGTGGGGGCGGATCGCCTCGACGACGCAAGGCCCGATGGTGATGTTGGGCACGAAGTGGCCGTCCATGACGTCCACATGCACCCAGTCGCAGCCAGCCTCGTCGATGGCGCGGACCTCCTCGCCGAGGCGCGCGAAATCCGCCGATAGGATCGAGGGCGCGATGATGGTGCTAGACGGCATTGCCTGGTTTCCTCGCCGGCCGCTCCTCCGGCCAGCGCTCATGGGTGCCGCCCGTTGCCGAAGCCACATTCATATTTTTGCACATTTTTTCGGATTCTGCCCGCGAGTCAAACCCAATGGCCGAAAGTTGGTTGACGCGACCCGACGTCATGCCTGGATCAGCGCGGCCACGCCCGGCAGGGTGCGGCCCTCCAGCCATTCTAGAAAGGCGCCGCCCGCGGTCGAAACGTAGCTAAAATCCCCGGTCACGCCGGCGGCGTTGAGCGCGGCCACGGTGTCGCCGCCGCCGGCGATGCTCACCAGCGCGCCCGCCCGGGTCAATCTCGCCGCCTCGCGGGCGAGCGCGAAGGTGCCCTCGCCGAAGGGCGCGATCTCGAAGGCCCCCAACGGTCCGTTCCACAGCGCGGTCTTGGAGACGCCAAGCCGGCCCTTGAACATGGCGACGGATTTGGGACCGGCGTCGAGGATCATGGCGTCGGCGGGAACGGCCGAGACGTCGCAGACGGCGTGCGGCGCGTTCTCTTCAAACGCATCGGCGGCGACGGCGTCGATGGGGAGCAGCAGCTCGCATCCCGCGCTCCGTGCGGCGGTCATGATGTCGCGCGCGGTCTGCGCCAGATCGGGCTCGTGCAGCGATTTGCCGACGCCGCGCCCCTCGGCATAGAGAAAGGTGTTGGCCATGCCGCCGCCGATCACCAGCGCGTCGACCCGCTCGACGAGATGGGTCAGCACGCCGATCTTGCTCGCCACCTTGGCGCCGCCGACGACCGCGAGCACCGGACGGTCGGGCCGCTCCAGGGCGCGCTCCAGCGCCTCGAGCTCGGCCAGCATCTGCGGGCCGACATAGGCCGGCAGGATATGGGCGATGGCCTCGGTCGAGGCGTGGGCGCGGTGGGCGCAGGAAAAGGCGTCGTT
>CAYVYD010000434.1:0-1552 GCA_964454415.1 uncultured Hyphomicrobiaceae bacterium
ACGGATCATTAGTAACCATCCTTTTTTGGCGCTGTTGGGCCCGGAATAAGGCCCGGGCGGACAAATATTGTGACTGGCCCGCCGCATATGCGGCGGAATTGTGGAGAATGGCCCATCGGGCCAGGGCGAGGCTCATGACGCGCCGGAGGGACCCCCGAGGAAAACGAAACGGCGCGATCCCAGGTAATTGAAGACGAGCGCGAGCGCCGAGCCGGCGGTGAGCGCGACGAGCGGCGCCAAGCCGGGCACGGCGTGGAGCAGGCTCGCATAGGCGGTGAAGTTGAGCACGGCGCCCAAACCGTTAACGCCCGCGAACCGGCTCCACTCGGCCAGCCGCTTGGGATCGTGCGAGCCGAAGGTGAGGCGCCGGTTGAGCGCCCAGGTCGCCGTCAGCGCGGCTAGGATCGAGGCCAGCCGCGCACCGATCACCGCGCCGGGAAAAGCCGCAAGAAGGGCCGTGAGCAGGCCCGCGTCGATGCCGAAGCCGACCGCGCCCACGGCGCAGAACCGCAGAAAGCTCGGCATGTGGTCGCTGGCAAGGGCGCGCATGGGCATCAGGACTTGCTGGCGATCGCCCGGAGATCGAGATAGCGCATGCGCTTGGCCTCGCGCCGCCCCTGGCTCACCGAATCGAGCACCAGCCCGCAGCCGAGGCTCAGAAAGCCCAACTGCATGATGCCGCTCGCCAGCACCGCCGTGGGCAGGCGCGGCACCATGCCGGTCTGTAGATAGGTCTGGATCAGCGGCAGGCCGAGCCCCAGGGAGGTAAGGACCAGGACGCCGGCGATGGCGCCGAAGAAGCTGAGCGGATTGAGCTCCTTGTAGAGCAGGACGATGGTCGTGAGGATGCGCAGACCGTCGCGGTAGGTGCGCAGCTTGCTCTCGGAGCCCTCGGGCCGGGGGCGGTAGGGGAGCGCGATCTCGGCGGCTGCGATCTTGAGATCGAGCGCGTGGACGGAAAGCTCGGTCTCGATCTCGAAGCCGGACGAGGTGACGGGGAAGGACTTGGCGAAGCGCCGCGACAGCACCCGGTAGCCCGAGAGGATGTCGCTGAAGCCGGGACCGAACAGCGCCGCGACGATCCGGTTGAAGAGCCGGTTGCCGAACCGGTGGCCGCGCCGGTAGGCCTCGCCGCCGCCCTCGCGCGTGCCCACCACCATGTCGAGATTGTTGCGCGCCAGCTCGTCGATAAGCTTGCCGGCGGCGGTCGGATCATAGGTGGCGTCGCCGTCGGCCAGCACATAGATGTCGGCGTCGATGTCGGCAAACATGCGCCGCACGACATTGCCCTTGCCCTGATAGGGCTCGGCGCGGACGATGGCGCCGGCCTTGGCGGCCTCGGCCCGCGTCGCGTCGGTCGAGTTGTTGTCGTAGACGTAGATCTTGGCGCCCGGCAGCGCCTTGCGGAAGCCGCCGATGACGGTGCCGATCGCCGCCTCCTCGTTGTAGCAGGGCAGCAGCACGGCGATCGATTTGTTGCGCACCCAGGAGGATTGCGGAAACAGCTCGTCGAGCTCCTCCCTGACGCGGTCAAGCTTGGACAAGGCTCTCC
>CAYVYD010000435.1:0-1539 GCA_964454415.1 uncultured Hyphomicrobiaceae bacterium
TCAAAGGCTTCGACTATTCCGCCGACCTCGAATGGCTGCGCAACGTCACGATCTTTCAGGGGGCTCACGAGTTCGCCTCACCCGACGACATTGCCGATCTCATCGCCAAGGCGGCGTCGTTCCACGTGATCGAAAACGCCGGGCACTTTCCGTTCTGGGAAGCGAGGGATGAGTTTCAGGGGTTGCTCGGCACCGCGTTCCCCCCGATTGAAACCTCGTAGATGGCGCCCGGTCCGCGCGGCAGTCCCGGCGCCACGCTGGACCGCCGAAAGCGGAATCAGATAAGCCTTTGGTCGAGCCGTGGGCGCGAACTTGACATGAATCAAGGCGCGAACACCGCGAATTTGCACCACGATGAAGCTGGCGGCAATGCACGCATTGCCTGCCGATCGCGTTGCGCCAGCGCTCGAGAGCGGTGATTAGGGGGCAAGATGGCAAACAGCAGAGATTTGCGCCTGGGCGAGGGGCTGACGGCGATGGTCCTTGGCCTCGGTTTGATCCTGATGATCGTCGTCGCGGGCAAGACCCAAGACAGCGCCTTGGAGTTTCACGCCTATCTGATGATCGCAACGGCGCTGCTGGCGATCATCGCCATCGTCAACCGCTTCTTGGACCGGCAGGAGAACGATGCCTGGCGGACGAGCGAGGCGGGCTACAATTTCGACGTCGTCAAACTGGCGACGGTGGCGGCGGTTTTCTGGGGACTCGCGAGCTTCCTCGCCGGTCTGGTGATCGCCCTTCAACTCGCCTTCCCGCAACTCGACCTGGGCTTGCCGTGGTTCAGCTTCGGCCGCCTGCGGCCGCTTCACACCTCGGCCGCCATCTTCGCGTTCGGCGGCAACACGCTGCTGGCGACGTCCTTCTACGTGGTTCAGAAGACGTGCAGGACGCGGCTTGCCGGCGACATCGCGCCCTGGTTCGTCGTCTGGGGCTACAACCTTTTCATCGTGCTCGCGGCCACCGGCTATCTGTTGGGCGTCACCCAGTCCAAGGAGTATGCCGAGCCCGAATGGTACGTCGACCTGTGGCTTACCATCGTGTGGGTGGTTTATCTGCTGGTTTATCTGGCGACGCTGGCAAAACGCAGGGAGCCGCACATCTACGTGGCCAATTGGTTTTTCCTGGCCTTCATCGTCACCATCGCGATGCTGCACGTCATCAACAATCTGGCGCTGCCGGTTTCGTTGTTCTCCTCCAAGTCCTACATCGTCTGGGCGGGCGTCCAGGACGCCATGACCCAGTGGTGGTACGGACACAACGCCGTCGGCTTCTTCCTGACGGCGGGGTTCCTGGGCATCATGTATTATTTCGTGCCCAAGCGCGCCGACCGGCCGATCTATTCCTACCGGCTTTCGATCATTCACTTCTGGGCGCTGGTTTTCCTCTACATCTGGGCAGGTCCCCATCATCTCTTCTACACCGCGCTCCCCGACTGGGCGCAAACGCTAGGCATGACGTTTTCGGTGATGCTGTGGATGCCCTCCTGGGGCGGCATGATCAACGGCCTGATGACGCTCTCGGGCGCCTGGGACAAGCTGC
>CAYVYD010000436.1:0-1531 GCA_964454415.1 uncultured Hyphomicrobiaceae bacterium
GCTGGGGCTGGATAGACCCCGGCACGGTTCCAGGCAAGGCGCAAAGTGGCGAGAATCCCATGCGCCGGACCCGGCGCAGGCAAGACACCGGAAGCCGGCCTCGGGCGCGATCAAGCCGGGCGGTTCTCGGCGTCTTTGACCGCGCAGGGTTTCCCGTCGTGGCCGAGCGCCACATAGACGAAGGTCCCCTCGGTCACCTTGACGGTCTCGCCCGAGCGGCCGCGCCGCGCCGTCGTGGCGACGCGCACGGTGATCGAGGTGGTGCCCACGCGCTCGACCTCGGCGAAGCAGGTCACCAGATCGCCGACATAGACGGGCTCGTGAAAGGTCATGGCGTTGATGGCGACGGTGACGACGCGGCACTGGGCGTATTGATGCGCCACAATGCCGCCGGCGATGTCCATTTGCGACATCAGCCAACCGCCGAAGATGTCCCCCGCCGGATTGGTGTCGGCGGGCATCGCCAAGGTCCGGACCGCCACTTCGCCCAGCGTTTCTCGATCGTCTGCGGACACGATGCTCCTGCCGTTTCCGTTTCCTCGTCGCCGAATCCGGGATGATCCAGCGAATGCCGCGCCCGGTAGGGCCCCGGGCATTTATGCAACAGTCCCGGTTTTTTTGAGCGGGCGATGATCGATATGTTTGCTTGTACATATCGAATCTGGTTTGCTGCGGACAAACAATACAACACCTGCCCCGCGAGTCCTGAAAATAGGACCATGCAGGTGAAACGGGCTAGATCGGGTGAGATTATGAACTATCGCGACGTCGCGATCGCGGCTGCCGCCGCGTCGCTGTTGAACCTGCTCTCTCTTACCCAAGTCTGGGCCGCCGATCTCGGCGGCGATTGCTGCGCCGACCTCGAGGAGCGGGTGGCCGAGCTGGAGGCAACGGCGGTCCGCAAGGGCAACCGCAAGGCCTCGCTCGCCGTTTCGGGCCATGTGAACAAGGCACTGCTCTATTGGGACGACGGCATCAACGACGACGTCTATGTGGTCGACCAATCCCAATCGGAGAGCCGGTTCCGGCTTACCGGCTCGGCGCCGCTCGCGCCCGGCTGGTCGGCGGGCTTCATCATCGAGATGGAGGTCCGCGGCGACAAGGCGGAGAACGCCGATGCGCGGATCGACGGCGCGCCGACGGAGAATTCAGACGCGCTCGTCACCAACCGCAAGGCGTCGTTCCACGTCGCCAGCGAGCGGCTCGGCAAGATCACGGCGGGGCGCGATTCGCCGGCCACCGACGACCTCCTGCTGCTCGACCTCTCCAAGAACCCGGTGGCCGACGCCAGGCCCAAGATCGGCGCCGATTTCCACCTGACTCGCGCCCAGGGCACGCTGGGCTGCACCGGCGCCGCTTGCCGCTCGACCATCAACCACGGCATCGTCACCGCCAATCTCGACACGCGCCGCGCCGACATCATCCGCTACGACACGCCCTCGCTGTTCGGCATGGTGATCAGCGCCGCCTGGGGCGAGGACGACCTCGCCGACGTCGCGATCCGCTACAAGAAGGAATGGAACTCGCTGCG
>CAYVYD010000437.1:0-1501 GCA_964454415.1 uncultured Hyphomicrobiaceae bacterium
TTCGCCCGCGTGCTCAACTTCGTCGGCGTGATGGCCATGATCGCCATTCTGCTCGGCGCCTATGCCTACCAGTTTTCCTACCGGGACGTTCCCTGCACGCTTTGCCTGTTGCAGCGCGTCGCCATGCTCGCCGTCGCAACCGGCGCGGCGATGAACCTGATGCTGGGGCCCAGTCCCAGATATTACGGCGTCTGCCTGGTTTCGGCGCTGTTCGGGATCGGTATCTCGATCCGCCAGTCCCTGCTGCACATCAACCCGTTCTTCGACACCAAGACCGGCGAGCCGACGCTCGAGGCGACCGCGAACCCGCCATTCGGCGAATCGGTGATGGGCCTCAATCTCTATGTGTGGGGCGTTGTCATCTTCGCGGTCGTGATCCTGGCGGCGGCCGTCATGCTGTTTTTTCAGGATCAGTTCAAGCCGGCGAGGCGCGAGCCCCAATGGCTGGGGCACCTCGCGGTGGTTGGCGTGGCGGCCCTGCTCGTCGTCGCGGCGCTGGAGACGTTGACCACCTTTTTGGAGTGCGGGCTGGGCGATTGCCCCAACAATGGCGGCTGGACCTGGTGGATCGCGAGCTGACCCTCGGGCCGGGCGGCGGCAGCGTCCTGCCGGCGGCAATCGGCGCCGCCGCGCGCCGGCTCGCCGATCTGGTGCTGCCGCCCCGCCGCCCTGGCGCGTCGATGAATTTGTGCCGCCCCATCTCCCTGTTGACGCGGTCGGCGGAGTGGCCACTAATCTCGGGCCTTGAACGGCCGCTCGCGGGAACGCGCGTCAAGGAAAGGAATGCCCATGGCCTATGTCGACGGATTCGTTCTTCCGGTCCCGGAAAAGAGTATTGCTGCCTATAAGAAGCTGGCCCGCAAGGCCGGCAAGATCTGGCGCGAGCACGGCGCGCTCGAATATATCGAATGCGTCGGTGACGACATTCCCACGGGCAAGCACACCGATTTCTCCCGCGCGGTGAAGCGGAAGGAGGGCGAAACGGTCGTCTTCGCCTGGATCGTCTACAAGTCTCGCAGGAGCCGCGATGCGGTTCTGAAGAAGGTGATGGCCGATCCCCGCCTGAAGATGGACGCCGCCTCCATGCCCTTCGACGGCAAGCGGATGTTTTGGGGCGGGTTCAAGGTCGTGGTGGACGTTTAGCGCGGGCGGCGATGGAGGGTGCCGGTGAACGACCTCGTCTCCTCCGCGGGTGCCTCGGCGTCCGGCGCCGTTTCCTGCCGCTTGGCGGGCCTGGCGCGCCGGCTCGCCGATATCGTGCTTCCTCCCCGCTGCCTCGCCTGCGGCGATGCGACGGGCGCCCATCACGGCCTCTGCGCCCGCTGCTGGACCGGCATCGACTTCATCGAGCCCCCGCTCTGCGACCGGCTCGGCATTCCGCTCCCCTTCCCGCTCGACCTCGATGGCGATATGCCCGCCGTCTCCGCCGCCGCGCTGGCGGACCCACCGCGCTACGACCGGGCCCGCGCGGTCGCCCGCCACGGCGGCGTGATGCGCAAGC